>DASYMM010000001.1:0-4626 GCA_036009085.1 Pyrinomonadaceae bacterium
CGGCGGGTGGGCGGGAGCAATCGTCGCGGGCGATCTCGACCCGCGCGATCAAAGCGCGGCGCTCGGCTTCGTCGGCGCGATGTCCGACTTGCCGGAGCACACGACGAAGGGAGGGACGCTTTATGTCTTCTCGCTCCCTTAAACCCGCGCGCAACGTTTCAACGAAAACAGGTGGGCGGGGTCAACTCGCAATAACTCTCATCGCTTGCTTGATCGTCGTTGCAAACGTCTCATGTGGTAAAGCGGGGCAACGCGGCGAAACTGCCCAAGCAGCGCAAACGACACAAACAGGACAGAGATCGCAAACATCAACGGCAGAACAGGCGACGCAGCAAGACGGCGCGCTGCTGCGTGTGTGCGCCGACCCGAACAATCTGCCGTTCTCGAATGAGCGGCGCGAAGGTTTCGAGAACAAGATCGCGGAAGTGCTGGCGCGCGAGATGCACAGGAAGGTCGAATATAAATGGTGGGCGCAGCGGCGCGGCTTCATACGCAACACGCTCCGAGCGGGCGAGTGCGATGTCGTCCTCGGCGTGCCCGCGAGTTTTGAACTCGCCCTCACCACGTCGCCCTATTATCGCTCGTCCTACGTCTTCGTCTCGCGCAAGGATCGACATCTCGACATACGCTCCTTCGACGATCCCGCGCTCCGCAAACTAAAAATCGGCGTGCAACTCATCGGCGACGACTCGGCCAACACGCCGCCCGCGCACGCGCTCACGGCACGCCACATCGTCGAGAACGTCGTGGGCTATACCGTCTATGGCGACTACTCGAAACCGAACCCACCCGCGCGGATCATCGAAGCGGTGGCGCGGGGCGAGGTGGATGTCGCCGTCGTGTGGGGGCCGCTCGCGGGCTACTTCGCGCCGCGTCAAAAAACCGCGCTCGAAGTTGTCCCCGTGTCGCCGCAGATCGATCTCCCGTTTCTCCCGTTCGTCTATGACATCTCGATGGGTGTGAGGAGGGGCGACGATGCGCTCAGGGAAGAACTCGAACGAATCATCGAACTACGGCGCGCGGAGATCGAAACCATACTCGACAACTACGGCGTGCCGCGCATCGGACGCGAGCAGCAACCGCAGGCGACTTCTTGAAGAGGACCACGCTCAAGTGAGAAGCAGGAGACAGAGCCGTTTGATGATCGCTGCGGTGTGCGGCGTCGGGTTGGCTTTGTGTCTCATCGCGGCGTGCAAGCGGGAGGAGCGCGGCTTGCGTGTTGACCCGCCATCGGCTGCGCGCGTCAACAGCAAAACTTTGAGCGAGTTGCGACCCGGCAATGTCCAACCTGTTTCCGCGCCGAACGAATTTGAACAAAACGCTTTTGCGATGAACGAAGGGAAGCGTCTGTACGAGTGGTACAACTGCGTGGGCTGCCACGCACACGGCGGCGGGGGCATGGGGCCGCCGCTCATGGACGCGAAGTGGATTTACGGCGGCGCGCCCGAACAAATCTTCGCCACCATCGTCGAAGGTCGCCCGAACGGCATGCCTTCGTTTCGCGGCAAGATTCCAGACTATCAGGTGTGGCAACTCTCAGCCTACGTGCGCAGCATGAGCGGGCAAGTGTCGAAAGACGCCTCGCCCTCGCGCGACGACGACATGAACGTGCGGAAGCCCGAACAGTCCACCGAGCAGCAAGAGCCGCGCGGCACGGGCGGCGTGCCGAAGTCTGCGGAGAGACCGCAATGAGCGCGCGCGGGCGAAGGCTCGGACGTAATGCGCTTCGCTCATGCGCGCTCGCCTGCTACGCGCTCGCGACGGCAGCTTGCACCGGCTCGCAATCAATCCTCAATCCGGCGGGGCCAAACGCGGGAAACGTCAGTCGCCTCTGGTGGTTGATGTTCTACGTCTGCGCCGCAGTCTTCCTGCTCGTCATCGCGTTCCTTGCCGCCGCGCTCGCTCGCGCGCGACGTAGAAGGAACCAACTACCAGACGCGCCCGACACCGAACCCGACGCGCGGCGCGAGCGGCGCATGCGCGGAGTGGTGACGGGCGCGGTCGTCGCCACAGTTATCATCCTGTTCGTTTTTCTCGTCGCCAGTTTCACCACCAGCCGCTCGCTCTACGCGCTCTCAGACCCGAACAACTTGCGCATCAAGGTGAACGGGCAACAGTGGTGGTGGCAGGTCGAGTATGAGAACGACGTGGCGAGCCAGACTTTCAAGACGGCGAACGAGATACACCTTCCCGTCGGGCAGACGGTGACGCTGCGACTCACTTCGAGCGACGTGATTCACAGCTTTTGGGTTCCGAATCTCGGCGGCAAGCGCGACCTGATTCCGGGGCATGAGACGACCATGTGGCTGCGCGCCGACCGTGCGGGCACGTATCGCGGGCAGTGCGCGGAGTATTGCGGCTTGCAACACGCGCACATGGCGTTCGTCGTCGTGGCCGAGCCGGTCGAGCAGTTCAGCGCCTGGATGGAGGCGCAGCGTCGCCCCGCCGCGCCGCCCGCGAACGCGGAGCAGCAACGCGGGCAGCAAGTTTTCCTCGCGTCGCCCTGCGTCATGTGCCACACGATTCGCGGGACGGATGCGAGCGCGAGCGTCGCGCCCGATCTCACGCATCTCGCGAGCCGCCAGACCATCGCCGCCGGGATGCTGCCGAACACGCGCGGGCATCTCGGCGGTTGGGTCAGCAATTCGCAGGAACTCAAACCCGGCAACCGCATGCCGCCGAACCCGCTCGCGCCCGCAGACTTGCAGGCGTTGCTCAGCTACTTGGAGAGCCTCAAATGAAGGCCGAAGAGAACACGGCACAGAATGTTGAGACGACTACTCAGTCGCATGAGACGATAGCGACAACGGGCGCGGCGTCTGCTCAAGCCGTGCCCGCCGTGAGTCTCTTAGAGGAGCAAGAGCGCGCCGAACTCGAACGGACTTGGAGCGACGGGACGGGACTCTGGAATTGGCTGAGAAGCGTCGATCACAAATCAATCGGCAAGCGTTACATCGTGACGGCTTTCATCTTCTTCCTGCTCGGCGGCGTGCTCGCGCTCCTCATGCGCCTGCAACTCGCAAGGCCGGAAAACACCTTGCTCGGACCGGATCAATATAACCAGATTTTCACGATGCACGGCACGACGATGATGTTCCTCTTCGCCATCCCCGTGATGGAGGCGATGGGCATTTATCTCGTCCCGCTCATGCTCGGCACGCGCAACATCGCCTTCCCGCGTCTCGCCGCCTTTAGCTACTGGATTTATCTCTTCGGCGGCATCACGCTCTACGTCTTCTTCTTTCTCAACATCGGGCCTGACACCGGCTGGTTCTCTTACGTGCCGCTCGCGGGGCCGGAATTTTCGCCCGGCAAGCGCGTTGACATCTGGTCGCAACTCATTAACTTCACGGAGATCGCCGCGCTCGCCGCCTCCATCGAACTGATCGCGACGACCTTCAAACTGCGCGCGCCGGGAATGTCCGTCAACCGCATCCCGCTCTTCGTCTGGGCGATGCTCGTGATGTCGTTCATGGTCATCTTCGCGATGCCCGCCGTGATGACGAGCAGCCTATTTTTGACGCTCGATAGACTCGTCGGTACACACTTCTTCAACCCTGCGGAAGGCGGCGACCCGCTTCTCTGGCAACATCTCTTCTGGTTCTTCGGCCACCCGGAAGTCTATATCATCTTCATCCCCGCGCTCGGCTTCGTCTCCTCGATCATACAGACCTTCTCGCGCCGCCCGAACTTCGGCTATCTCGCGCTCGTGCTCTCGATGATCGCAACCGGCTTCATCGGCTTCGGCCTCTGGGTGCATCACATGTTCGCCACCGGCTTGCCGCAACTCGGCGAGAGTTTCTTCACGGCGGCGACGATGATGATCGCTATCCCTTCGGGCGTGCAAATCTTCTGCTGGATCGCGACGCTATGGAGCGGGCGGCCACAGTTCAAGACGCCGCTCCTGTTCGTCGTCGGTTTCTTCTTCATCTTCGTGCTCGGCGGTTTGTCGGGCGTGATGCAGGCGAGCGTGCCCGTCAATCTGCAAGTCCACGACACGTTCTTCGTCGTCGCGCATTTTCATTACGTGCTCATCGGCGGCGCGGTCTTCCCGCTGTTCGGCGCGTTCTACTACTGGTTTCCGAAATTTTCCGGGCGATGCTTGAGCGAGCGCATCGGGCGTTGGAACTTCGCGCTGATGTTCGTCGGGTTCAACCTGACCTTCTTCCCCATGCACATACTCGGCCTGCAAGGGATGCCGCGCCGCGTCTATACCTATCTGCCGGGGACGGGTTGGGGCAAGCTCAACCTGCTGGCGACGGCGGGCGGCGTGGTGATGACGTTGAGCGTCGCGGTCTTCATGGCGAACGTTTGGTGGAGCAGGCGACGCGGGCGCGTGGCGGGCGATGATCCGTGGGGCGGCGACACGCTCGAATGGAGCACGAGTTCGCCGCCGCCGGATTACAACTACGAGCATCTGCCCGTCGTGCAGGGGCGCGAGGCGTTGTGGGCGCGCAAGAGCAGCCTTGAAGAGACGCCCGTCGTGACGGGCGTGCGGACGAACTGCCGCGAAGTGCTGCTCACGAAAGTGCTCGACGCCGAGCCGGACAACCTGATGGTTTTGCCGAGTCCGTCCATCTGGCCTTTGTGCGTGGCGTTCGCCGCCACGGTCACGTTCATCACTTC
>DASYMM010000002.1:0-10256 GCA_036009085.1 Pyrinomonadaceae bacterium
GGGAATGTCGCTCTGCCCGTAGAAGCTGTACCAATCGCTGATCCCGGCGTGGCCGATGGCGGCCTTGAAGCGATCCGTCTGCGTGATGACCCAGAAGGTCATGAAGCCGCCGTATGAACCGCCCATCACGGCGAGCCGTTCGGGGTCGGCCAAGCCCGACTTGATCACTTCGTCCACGCCCGACATCAAATCCTGATAATCCTTGCCGCCCCAGTCGCCGACGTTGGCGGTCGTGAACTTCTGGCCGTAGCCGGTCGAGCCGCGCGGGTTCGGGAGGAGCACCGCGTAACCGTTGGCAGCGAAGATTTGCGCGCGGGTGTTGAGGCCGTAGGCGAACTGGCCGTAAGGGCCGCCGTGAATCTGCAAGATGAGCGGGTAGCGTTTGCCCTGTTCGTAACCGAGAGGCTTGACGAGCAAGCCTTCGATCTCAAGTCCGTCGGGGGCTTTCCAGCGGAGCACTTCCGTCGAGACGAGCGCGAAGTCTTTGATGCCCGGATTGAAGCTGGTGAGTCGCTTCGCTTCCTTGCCGGTGCTCGACGCGACCCAGATGTCGTTTGAAGATGTCGCGTCGTTGAAGACGAAGGCCAGCATGCGCCCGTCGCGCGAGAGGTCAACGCCATTGTACGCGCCCTTGCTCGTGAAGATCGTTTTCGGCTCGCCGCCCCCGACGCCGATTTTGAGCAACTGCCCGAAGACGCCTTCCGACCCCGCCGCATATAAAGCGTTGCCGTCCGGCGACCACTTCGCCGCGCTGTTCACGGAATCGTTGTACTTGCCCGTCAGGTTGCGCGGCGGCAGAGAGGTCGTCGCGCCTCCGCCGACAGTCACGGCGTTTGTCGCCATGAGCATGAGGTCTGTTTTTCCAGCCCACGAGGCGGGGTCTTCGCTGGCGAGATAAGCGATCCATTTACCGTCGGGCGAGAAGCGCGGCGCGTAGTCGGCGCCGGGGTTCATCGTGAGTTGGCGCACCGCGCCGCCCGCCGCCGGGGCGACGTAGAGGTCTGTGTTGCGCTCCTCGGAGATGTCCGTGAAGGCCGACTCCTGCGAGCCGCCCTTGCTCTGCACGTAAACCACGGAGAGACCGTCCGGCGACCATTGCGGATCGCCGACGGTGAACGAGCCTTTCGTCACGCGCTTCTTCTCTTTCGTGTTGAGGTTGATCGTCCAGAGGTGCGAATAGATGAAGCCGCTGTCAACGACGATGGCGTCGAACTTATCTTTCTTGCGCTTGTCGCGCTCGGCCTTGTCCTGCGGCGTGTCGCGCACGACGTAGGCGAGTTGTTTGCCGTCCGGCGACCAGCGAAACTGCGCGACGCCTGCTTCCTCATCCGTCAGGCGTTCGGCCTCGCCGCCCGCGACGGGGATGATCCAGATTTGATTGCGCGGCGGGGCGTCGGACGCGGGCGCGCTGCGGCTGGCGAGAAAGGCGATGCGCGTCGAATCGGGCGACCACTGCGGCGCGCTCTCGCCGCGCTCGCCGTTCGTCAGTTTGTAAGCCGCGCCGCCCGCCGCCGGGATGATGTAGATGTGCGAATCGCGCCGGTTCTCTTTCTTGTTCCACTCGCTGACCGAGAAAGCGATCAAACGCCCGTCGGGCGACCACTGCGGCGTGCCCACGTCCTGCAAGGCGAGCGCGTCTTCAATCGTCAACTTCTTGCTCTGCGCCTTGACGGCGACGGACGCGCCGACTGTAAACGTCAGGATAGAGAGCAACACGCACAGGGGGGCGGTGGCACGTTTCATAACTTCGTTTCCTCGTCTCGTGAAGCGCAAGCGAACCTCAAAGGCCGCGAGAGGCCGTTCCGGCAGTAGCACTCTAATTTTGAATTGGATACAGCGCGGGGAAAACTATTTATACCGCATCCCTGCGGGAAATGCTCGAAAAATTTTCCAGCCCGCGCACCGCGCCGTAGAATCGCGCCCGCGAATTTTACCCGCGCCGGACAAGAAGGACGAACGGCTGAGCGATCCATACAGGATCGCTCAGCCGTTCTTTTTGTTGTATGTGGGGCGGGAGTTGGTGTCGCTTGTGCAGCCCGCCCTGTGGTTGTGTGTGGTTAAGGAAGCGATTCGATGTTGACGATGAAGCGGAAGGCTCCTTGCACCTGCACGCCGAGGGTGAACTGGACATCGAGCGAACAGGTTGCGCCCGCAGGGCACGTGCCTCCGACGGTCGAAGTCAAACCGCCGTCGGGGAGAACGACCGTGGCGGACGAGTTATGGCCGCCGCCCAGAGGTTGCATGGGCAGTTCAAGCTGCGTGCCGCGAATCGTGAACGTGCCTCTGATGGTGTCCGTCGAATCCACCAGTCGAAGGTCGGCCTCGCCTGCGGACGTGTTGTTCAAGGTCGTGATGTCAATGACGCGGAAGCGCAGGCGCGTGGCCGTCTGTCCGGTGCTGTTGGTGAACTTGCGGCGGAGCGTGAGCGTGCCGAAAGCTTTGTTGGCTCCGTGATCCGCGCCGACGCGCTCGTAATTCGGCTGGCAAGTGGAGCACTGCGACGGATCAACCAGACCGACGCCGTAGCGACCCGTGCGCGTGATCGGGCTGAAAGCGTTCTCCGGCCCCGGCGCACCCAGACGAGAGCCGGGCGCGGCGGTCGTCGAAACGAGAACCACGTCAGTTGCGTTGTCGTTGGTGTCGCGCGAGTTCCCGTTCGCCAGCGTCCGGCGCACGTAGCTATATTGGAGGCCGGTGGTGGTCGCGGGCGTCAGGCCAGCCCCTTCTTTGAACGTATCCGGGATCGCACCGGAGAAGCCGGTGAAGGCGATGCCGTCGAGACGGTCGGCGGCGATAGCAATATTGCCTGTTCTGTTCAGCGCGATGGCCGTGTTGTTCGGGATGTCCGCGTTGAAGTTGAAATCACTGACGGTCAGCGATCTCAGGCTGTAGGACGAGCCCGTGAGCAAGTAGTGGCCGCGCGCCGGGATGACCGTGCCATTCGGGATGATGGCGATTTCGATAACGGCATTGCCGGCCGCGTTGAGCGCATAAACCGTCCAACCCGGCCCGTTGCCCGGACCCTGTACGGTAATGGGGGCATCGGTGTTGTTATACAACTCGACGAACTCGTCGGTTGCCCCCGCCGGGCCTTCCGAACGGAACTCCGAGATTAAGACATCGCCCGCATTCGTCGCGGTGCCGCCCGGCGTGGGCGTGCCGGTGAAGTCCGCAATCTGACTGGTGGACATGTCGTTGAACGTCTGGGATGCGGGCGCGAAGCGCGTGCCGGGTTGAATTACAGTCACTGTGTAGTTGCCGCCGACGGCGAGGCCGGAGAAAGTGTAAGTCCCGGAGTTGGACGTTATTATTTGCGCCAGGCCGTTGTTGAGCTGCACTTGCGCGGGGTTAAAGAGCGGGACGCCGTTCCCGTCGCGGAGCGTGCCGCTGATGGTGAGCGTGTTTCCGGGGATGAGGCCAATCTCGTACATGCCCTTGCCGTGCGTGGCAATGCGTAGGATGCGGTGCTGGCTCTGAATCTTCATGTCGAAGACGGCCACGCGCGGCAAGCCCGTGCCGTAAGGCGACCATGTCGCGCCGCCGTTGTTCGAGACATAGACGCCGATGTCCGTGCCCGCGTAGAGATTCGTCGGGTTCAGAGGATCGACGGCGAAAGCGTTGACCGGAACATCGGGGATGCCGGTTGCGCCCGTGCCGGAGATGTTCGTCTTGACGGGCGTAGTGTTCAGGTTCGTCACGCGATAGACGTGGTTCTGCGCTCCGGTGTAACCGTTGAGCGCGATGTAGGCGGTGTTCGCGTCGTTCGGAGCGAAGACGATGCGACCGACGTACTTGTCGGGAATGCTGCTGCCCGCGCCGACCGCGTCGAGGCTCGTTAGCACCGGCAGGCCAGCCGTGTTGTAGAAGAGCGCGCCGTTCGCCAAACCGACTAAGCGCACGCTGTCGTTCTGCGGCGAGATGCCGATGGCGCTGATGGGCTGGCCGACGGTGGGATTCCCTGCTATCGGCACGAGCGGAGCTTGGCTGGCGAGCGTCATCGTGTCGCCACGGTCAATCGAGCGATAGAGACGGTCAGTGCCGAAATAGACGGTGTTGGGCTGGCCTGCGACGAGACTCGGCCCGAGTTCCAGAGGCGCGTAGAAGAGGACGTTATCCGTGCCCAAGATGCCGTTCGGCCCTTCCGCGTCGCCGCAGGCGTTGACGAAGCCCGGAGGCGCGCCGAAGCCTTTGAACGACCATTGGCCTTCGGTCGCGCAGTTCGTATTGGAGACGCGGACGAAGCCTGCGATTGAGCCGGTAGCGTTGAAATAGGTGTGATACATCGTGACGACGCTCGTGGACGCGCCGCCGCTCTGGTCAATCTGCGCGAAGCCGCCGTCGCCGAAGTCTGCGCGTCGCCAACTGTTATAGGGCAACTGCTTGTTGCCGTCCGGTTGGAGAAACTCCGTGCCGTTGTCCTGCGTGCCGCCGATGGTGAAGTATCTATCGGTCGGGTGCAAGGCGAGGCTCTGGAATTGGAGGGCGTTGAAGCCGGTGTTGTTGAGACTGTTCCAATCGCCGCCCTTGTTGTAAGAACGGTAGATGCCGCCGTCGTCGCCCGTATAGACGACGTTCGGGTTCGACGGGGCGATCTCGATGGCGTGCGTGTCGGGGTGCAGGCCGCGTTGCGCGGGCGCGAAGGTCGTCGCGCCATTCGTTGATTTCTGCACAATGGTGTTGCCGGCCGAGCCGCCGAGATAGACGATGTCGTCCGTGGTCGCGGTGGTCGCAGCTTTATCAACGTCTACGGCGATGTCGTAGAAGCACTGCGGGCTACAGAAGCCCGTGCCGCCGAGCGCGCCCACGGCACTCCACGTCGCCCCGGCGTCGGTCGAGCGACGCACGCTGCCCTCCTGTGCGCCTTCCTCGGACGCGAGGTAGAACACGGCGTTGGCGACGCCCTCCTTATAACTGGCGAGTTTCGCGTTGTTGAGCGTGCCCGAGTAGTTGATGACCCGCGTGAAGGTCGCGGTTGCGCCCGAAAGCGCGTTGGTGGAACGATAGACGCCGCTCAAAGTCGCGTCGAAGAAGTCCTGCTGGTTGAGTATGAGGACGTTGGCGTTGGTCGGGTCAATCGCCATGTCGGTGATACCGGCGAGGCCGCCGCCCGTCAGGGTGCCGACGCGTATCCAGGTGGGCGTGGCCGCCTGCGCGTTGGTCGAGAAGTAGAGGCCGACGAAGGCGGATGCGGGATTCGCGCCGCCGCAGCAAGTGCCTTCGCCGTTCAAGCCGCTCCCGGCGAGCGTGTTGCCGACGAGCATGTTGTTGTTGTTGGTCGGGTCAATGATGATCTTGTTGATGGCCGTGCCGAGGAACGCGTGGCCGTTGCTGCCGATGCGCGTCTCGAACGGCCCCTGGACGACGGGCGTAGTATCAGCAGTCAAGATGCGATAGATGCCGACGCCTTCAAAGTTGTCGAGTCCCAAGTTACCCTCGCCCGTGCCGACGAAGATGGTCGTCGGCGTGACGGGGTCAATGGCAATCGCGCCGATGGCGAGCGTCTGCGCGGAGTCGAGAATCGCCGTCCACGTCTGCCCGCCGTTGAGCGTGCGATAGACGCCGGACTGCGCCGTGCCGACGTAGACGATTTCGATGTTCGTCGGGTGGATGGCGACGCAGGTGACGCGCCCGTTGACGGGAGTGACGACCGTGTCGGTCTGGCCGTTCGGGAGCGGCGCGGGGCCAATCGGCGTCCAACTCGAATTGCTGATGAGCGGCTGAATGCGCCCTGCGGCGGCAGCCTTACGCAGGCTCGCTTCCTGTTGCTCCATCTCCTGAATCGCCTTGATGCGTGGCCTATCATTTGATTTCGCCGCATCTGCCTTGCCGCGCAGCAAAGCGATCTGTTCGGCACGCTTGCGTAGATATTCCTTGCGGTTCACTTTTCCGTTCATGAAGGCGGGCAAGTCGCCGTCATTCTCGACGGCCTCGTCTGCGTCTGCCGGTTCGGGCTTTTTCTTCGGGTCGGTCTTCCGGCTGCCATTCGCTTTCTGCCCGGCAGGAGCGGCTTCACGTTCCTGATCGCCTATCCGTTCGCTCGCAGCGGGTTTATTCTTTTGTTGCTGAGCTGTAGACACTTTCGCGCCCGCGTTCAACGCGCCGAGCGAAGAGATCAGGCACCATGTCAAAATCGCTGCACAGGCAAACGAGAAGGTTCGTTTCATGTTTTATTCTCCAGAGGCGTTATCTTGTTAAAGTTTCTTGGCTGGCTCAAGCGGCTGCTCCGCTGTTGCCCGCGAATGCATCGGCGGCGCGCGTGTCATTTACGCTCGAAGCGAAGGCCGCGCCGGAGGCGTGCGCTGTCGGTTGCCCGCTTGAATGCTGAGAGGTGGACTGTGAGTGGGTGAGAGACCTGTGCTGGCCGAGTGCGAATACGGTGCGTGCGCGCAACTGAGCGGCGCGGTTCGACGCAATGACGGAGGGGGAAATAATCACTTATTGAATGTTATACGGAATGCGCGGCTCAGAATTGACGACTCTATCCAGAGTAAAGTCACTGAATGATCGCGGCCGGGCAAATCATCTTTGCGGCAAGATTTCGACAAGCAACAAGCCCGACCTGAGCTATAGCTACTTTACGTTCTGATATTTCCACTGTCAACCGGGAACTCCCGCAGCCCGCGCTGGCGTAAGGCAGACACATTCTTTAGACATCAAGGCGCGCAGAAGCTACCATAGCGGCACAGAGAATTATTGAATTGAACTCTACCCGAAATTGAATCCTCTTTGATTGGAGTCACGCAGCGTGTCGTCGCCTTCAACAAAAGTAGTTTCGCACGGACTCGCGCGCCGTCTCGGTGTGTTCGATGCGACGATGCTCGTGATGGGCGGCATCGTCGGCGCGGGCATCTTCGTCAATCCGGCGGAAGTGGCGCGGCAGGTGCACACGCCTGTGCTCATTCTCGGCGCGTGGCTGCTCGGCGGGCTGATCGCTCTGGCCGGGGCGTTCGTCTATGCCGAACTGGCGGCGCGCAGGCCGGAGGTCGGCGGCCAGTATGCTTACCTGCGCGACGCTTATCACCCGACGGTCGCCTTCCTCTACGGCTGGTCGCTGCTGCTCGTCATACAATCGGGCGGGATGGCCGCCGTCGCCATCACCTTCGCGCGCTACTTTTCCGAACTCACGCACGCGCCCCTGAACGAAAGCGCAATCGCCGCCCTCGCGCTCATACTTTTAACCGCCGTCAACTGTCTCGGCGTCCGCGCCGGAAGCAACGTGCAAAGCGCGCTGATGTTGTTGAAGATCGCCGCCATCGCCGCGCTCGTCTTCTCCGGCTTCTGGTTTTCCACGGGAGCGCAAAGCAGCGGCATTGGCGCGTCGGCGTCCGGCGCGACGGCTCCGTCCTTTGATCTGTTGCTCGCGATGGGCGCGGCACTCACGCCCGTCATGTTCGCTTACGGCGGCTGGCAGACGACGAGTTTCGTCGCGGGCGAGATGCGCGACCCGCGCAGGGATTTGGCGCGCGGGCTGCTGTTCGGCGTGGCGGGCGTGATCCTGCTCTATACCGCCGTCAGTTTCGTGTGCGTCTATGCGCTCGGCGCGGACGGGTTGGCGCAGACGACGACGCCCGCCACGGCCGTCATGCGCCGCGCGCTCGGCGAACGCGGCGCGACGCTCATCGCGCTCGGCATCACCATCTCGACGCTCGGCTTCCTCAGTCAATCTCTGCTCACCACGCCGCGCGTCTATTTTGCGATGGCCGAAGACGGGTTGTTCTTCCAACGCATCGCGCAAGTCCACCCGCAGACGCGCGTGCCCGTCTTCGCCATCGCCTTGCAGGGCGCGCTCGCAATCATCATCGCGCTCTCCGGCAGGTACGGGCAGATTCTCAACTACGTCGTCTCGGTTGACTTCATCTGGTTCGGGCTGACCGGACTCTCCATCTTCATCTTTCGCCGACGCGACCCGGCGGGCGAAGCGACGTTCAAAGTTCCCGGCCATCCATTCACGACCGCGCTCTTCGTCGCAGCCTGCTGGCTCGTCGTCCTGAGCACCGTCTATAAATACCCGCTGAACAGCGCCATCGGCTTCCTGCTCGTGCTCGCGGGCATCCCCGCCTGCTACTACTGGCTGAGACAACAAAGGAAAGATCGCAGATGAGTACAGGACCGCAACAACCGCCGCGCGTGATGAGTTCCGCCTACATGAACTGGGCGAAGACCGAGTCGCAAGCGACTTACAATCTCGCCACGAGCGGAGTCAGAAACTACACGCTCGAACAACTCCACGTCGAACTCTCCGACCTCGAATTGAGCGGCGTGAGCACCTACGGCTACCAGCCTTTGCAACAGGCCATCGCCGCGAAATACAGAGTCAAGACAGACTCGGTCGTCGCCGCCAACGGCGCTTCGATGGCAAACTTTCTCGCCCTCGCAACGCTCATCCAGCCCGGCGACGAAGTTCTCATCGAACAACCCACTTACGAACTGATCATCTCCGCCGCGCTCTATCTCGGCGCTAAGGTCAACAGATTCGCGCGCCCCGTCGAAAAGCAGTTCCAAATCGATCCGGAGGAAGTTGCGCGAGCCGTCACGCCGCGCACGCGTCTCATCGTCGTCACGAACCTGCACAATCCGTCGAACGCTTACGCGCACGACGAGTCGCTTTCACAAGTCGCAGACATCGCGCACTCAGTGGGCGCGCGTGTGCTCGTTGACGAAGTTTATCTCGACGCCGTGCACACGGATGCGACGCAGTCGGCCTTTCACCTCGGCGAAATGTTCATCACGACGAACAGCTTGACGAAAGTTTATGGGCTCAGCGGCCTGCGTTGCGGCTGGATACTCGCCGCGCCCGCGCTCGCCGAACGCATGTGGCGGCTCAACGATCTCTTCGGCGCGGTGCAACCGCACGCCTCCGAACGCCTCAGTTGCCTCGCCTTCGCGCGCCTCCCCGAAATCGCCGCGCACTCCCGCGCCCTGCTCGAACGAAACCGCGCGCTCGCCAACGACTTCTTCGCGTCGCGCCGCGACGCCCTCGAAACCTTCCCCGTCACTGACGGCATGATCGCCTTCCCGCGCTTGCTGCATGGAGAAGTGGACGACCTCTGCGCGCTCTTGCGCGAGAAGTATGAGACCTCGCTCGTGCCGGGAAGATTTTTCGAGATGCCCGAACACTTCCGTCTCAGCATCGGCTGCGACACAGAAATGTTGCGCGGCGGACTCGAACGACTCGGCGCGGCGTTGGATGAGATTAAGAAGCAGAAATGATTCGTTTGACTTGTCTTGCCGCGTCAAACATTCGACGTGCGACCGACGACGCTGGCGACGGCGGCGGCGAGTTCCTTCGGGGCGACGGGCTTGGCGAGATGTAGTTGGAAGCCGGAGGCGATGGCGTGTCGCTTGTCTTCTTCGCGCGCGTAGGCCGTGAAGGCGATGGCGGGGATCGCGTTGCCGCGCGCCCTGATCTTTTCGATGAGCGAATAGCCGTCCTCTCCCGGCATCGCGATGTCGCTCAGCATGACATCGAAGTCCGACTCGTCGAGCGCGTCCAGCCCCTCTTCCGCCAACTCGCGCGTCTCCACCTGCGCGCCGAAGCGTTCCAGAGCTTTCTTGAGCAGCACGCGCGTATCCGGTTCATCCTCCACGATCAAGATGCGTAGGCCGCCGAGCACCGTCTGCTGTTCGGAGAGTTCGCGCCCGCTCGCCGCATTTTCAAACCTCGGCTCGCCGTGCGCCGCGTCGCCGCGCTTCGCGTATTCGACAAGCGGCAGACTCACCTTGAAAGTCGCGCCCGCGCCCTTGCCCGCGCTTTCGGCGCGCACCGTCCCGCCGTGGAGTTCGACGAGGTGGCGCACGATGGCGAGACCGAGTCCGAGGCCGCCGTGCGTGCGCGTCGTCGTCTGGTCGGCCTGCCGGAAACGCTCGAAGACGAACGGGAGAAACTCCGGCTTGATGCCCTGCCCCGTGTCGCGCACGGAAATCTCCGCCTGCGTGTCCACGCGCGCCAGACGAACTTCGACGCGCCCGTGCTCCGGCGTAAACTTGACGGCGTTCGACAGTAGATTCCACACCACCTGCTGCAAGCGTTCCGCATCGCCCGCGACGCGGCTCGCCGCGCCGTCGAGCGCGAGATGCAATTCGATGCCCTTCGCATCCGCCGCAGGGCGCGCCGCATGGCAGGCCAGTTCAACTACCGTTTTCAGATCAATCGGCTTCAATTCGAGCCGCAGTTTGCCCGTGATGATGCGCGAGGCGTCGAGCAGATCGTCTATGAGTTGCTTTTGCGAGCGCGCGTTGCGTTCGATGGTTTCGAG
>DASYMM010000003.1:0-1971 GCA_036009085.1 Pyrinomonadaceae bacterium
CATCTGCGAGAGACAACGCAGGCCGTAGCCCTTGCCGCGCTCCTCCGGGTGGACATACACGCCTTCAAGGTAGATCGCTTCCGGCGTCTCCGAGATCACATCGGCCTTGAAAATCAGTTTATCGTCCTCAACCCAGACCCACACACGTCCCTGCTCGATGCGGCGACTACAGCGCATGCGGAAGCCAAGCGGATCGGCCTCCGACGGGTTCACACCGCTTTCCGCGAAAGCCAGTTCGGCCTGCACGCGCATGACCGCCTCGAGGTGCTTGCTCCCGGCAGGGCAGAGCGCAGGCACGGCCTCGCGCACCTCTACGGGCCAGCGCAACTCGAACAACAACTCTCGACACGCCAGACGCGGCGACTGACCTGAAGCTGCGTAGTAGTTCCAGAAGCTCGCGACACGCTCCTGTTCGCCCGCGATCAGGTGCGCGCGTGTGTAGTCCTGCGCGAGGCGCGCGAAGGCCATCAGCGAGGCTTCTGTGCGCGCTTCGACGAGGACGGCGTGGCCGATGAGAGCGACGCCTTCAAGGTAGCCTTTCGCGTCGCGACAACCGTAGAACGTGCCGCGATTCAAACGACTCACGACGCCGTTGTCGCGGATCATGCCCGCCATGACGACAGTGTGGAGCGGGCGTGCGGCGAGGAACGCAAGCGCCTCATCCCGGTTGTCGTTGCCGAGCGGCTGTATCTTCAGCGTTGAAGACGCGAGCCAGTCCATGCGCGAGCCGCTTTTAATTTCACGGCTTGCGCCCGCGTCGGACACGGAGTTGACGAACGGATGAGGGAGCATGTTCGTGTCGTTCACTCTCTAGGGTTAGATTATCAGAGCGATTTAGTTCAACGATAGCCGGAGACTGAAAACGCCGCACCCGTTCGACTACTGCGGCGACATCCCCACCGTCGAGTCGCCGCCGAATGTCGCGTCGAAGGGTTTGAGCACGACATCACCGAAGATGACGCCATCGCTAAAGATCACTCCGTCGCCAAAGATCACACCATCCCCGAAGATCACTCTGTCGCTGAAAATGACGCCGCCGCCAAAGAGCACGCCCGAATCACAGAAGACGTTGCCGTCGCCGAAGATCACGCCGTTGCTCGTCAGCACATGGTCGCCGAAGATGACGCCGTTCGTGAACTTCGCGGCATCGCCGATGATGATCCCATCGCCGAAGATCACTCCGTCGCCGAAGATTACGCCGAGGTCGTAAATTCCCTGATACTTACCGACGAGTTCCGCGCCCGTGGCGTATGTGTGATTGAGCAGAATGCCCTGTGCCCACGGGAACCCTTGCCCGGCGATGATTGAACGCGGCTGCACCTCCGGCGCGCCTCTAACGAGTAGCGGCGTGCCGAACTGAGCAGCGTGCGAAAGATCGGTTCGCACCATGCGCGCGAGCCGCAGCGCGCCTTCGACGTTGAGCGCGCCCGCGCCCTGCTCGAAGTAGTTCTGCCCGGCGAGTTGCTGCGCCGTGTACATGAAGATCATCTTGACCATGTTCGGCGTGAGCGTCGGATTGGCTTCGAGGACGAGCGCCGCCGCGCCCGACACGACACCCGCCGACATCGAAGTGCCGCTCAGGCGCATCATGCGGTTGCCGCGGTTATTGACGCCCGCGTCAATTTCGGGAAACTGCCGGACAAGCAGGTTATCTGCGGCTTCGGCGGCGACGATCTTGTTGCCGGGGGCGACTACATCCGGCTTGATCAAGTTGTCGTAGTGCCGCGCGCCACTCTCGTCCGTCCAGTGACTGCGCGTGGGGCCGCGCGAACTGTAGGTGGTGACAACGTCGTCACCGCGCGCGTCAGTCCCGAAAGTGTTCGTCGCACCGACAGTGAGCGCGGAAGGCTCGTTGGCGGGCGAATGCACCGTGCCGTAAATCTTGCGCCCGCCCCCGTCGCGCCCATCGTTGCCCGCCGCCGCAACCACGACCACGCCTGTGTCAACCAGACGACGCACGGCGCGACAGAC
>DASYMM010000004.1:0-10509 GCA_036009085.1 Pyrinomonadaceae bacterium
GGAGTCGGGGCGGGATGTGCGTGCACAGTTCGCGCACGTCTGGGGCGTCAAAAACGGAAGGGTCGAGAGGTTTCAGCAGTACACGGACACGAAGCAATTCGCGGATGTCGTCGCCGTGTAAACCCGTGTAGCGTCCTCGAATTGATTCGTGCCCCGTGCTTCCTTCGTGCCTTCGCGTCTTGGTGGTCAGTGCCGTGCAAAACGGGCAGCTACCACTAAGGCACGAAGGCGCAGAGAAGGCGCGTCGGAAAGCTGAAACGAGGACGCTAATTGAAACTTCAAAACTATTGACAACAACTGGCTCCCGCTATATAAGGGTTGCCGTATTCAGGCTGACCGTGCTACCGTCTCGCCCGCGCGGGCGGGGCGTGCAGTTTCTTCCGCTCCGAACTCTGAGCTTCCTTTAGTTTCTCACGCTCCGAATCCAGTTCTTCCTTTTTCACGCCCGGCCACGCTCAGGCTTTCCCACACTCGCAGGTGCAGATCATGAAGATAAAAACCAAGACCCGAAACATCCCGCTTTATCTCTACCAGGTGCTCGAAGAAGAGTACGAGAGCTTGCACGGGGTGATCAACCCCGAGGGGGTGAAAGCCTACCTGCCGAATCCGCAGGACAAGGCGGAGCCGCTCGAAGTGCAGTCGAAACGGGGATGGGATTTCTGGGCGGGACACATACGAAAAAAAGAGCGCGCGTCGTTTATCTCGATGCTCACGGGACGTTCGGAAGAGTCGCCCGGATTAGCCAGCCCTTACGAGCATTTGAAGCGAGACCTCGTCAAATACCTGCGCATCCGGCTGTTGGAAGACAACAAGACTTCAATCGGCGATTCCGACGTACAGATGTCGGAGGCTAAGGCTCGCCAGCTCGACGCGAAACTCGAACAGATGTTGAACGAAGAAGTTCTGGCCGACGTAACTCTCTACAACGCCAGCCGCTTCTCCTACCGGCGGCTGAGCGACGAGACGCGCGGCCTGCTCTCGCTGCGCGAGTCGGGCGTGCATTTCGAGCCGGACGACATCAAGCACTTGAACCGTCTCCTTCTCGAAGACGCCCTCCCGAAGGTCTTCCACAAGATTTCCGACATTCGCCTCGCCGCCCTCAACACGCTGCTCCACGGCAAAGAGCAGTCGGCGTTGTGCCTCTCAGGCGGCGGCATCCGTTCGGGGACGTTCGCGCTCGGTCTCATGCAGGGCTTGGCGCGCCACGAGTTGCTCGGTAAGTTCGATTATCTCTCCACCGTCTCCGGCGGCGGCTACACGGGTTCGTGGCTCACGGCATGGATTCATCGCCACCCGGAAGGGCTGGCGGGCGTCACGCGCGACCTCTCTTACGGAGAAGTGAAGAAGGTTGACCCGGACCCAGCGCCCCTGCAATACCTGCGCCGCTACAGCAACTTCATCACGCCGAAGGTCGGACTGCTGACAGCCGACACGTGGACGTTCATCGGTATCTACCTGCGCAACACCCTGCTCAATTTGCTGGTCTTCATCCCGCTGCTCGTCGCCGTCCTGTTGATTCCGCGTCTGCTGCTCTCGCTGACGTTGATGCAGCCTGAGGTCGAGAATCTGGATAAGGTCTTTGAGTTTCCGTGGCTCGACTTCCGTGGCTGGCAGAGCGGCTGGCACGTCGTCTGGCTCAGCTTCTACTCCCGTCACATCTTCCTCACGCTCGGTCTTCTGCTCGGCAGTTGGTCGCTCGCCTACATCATCTTCAACCGGCCGGGGCTGCGCTCGAAGTTGGAGGAGCGACGCCCGTGGTTTCTGGGCAAGACGGGACAGGGCGGCTTCCTCTGGATGTGCCTGCTGCCGCTCGTCGCCTCCGCTTTCTGCCTGACGACTTATTTCGCGTGGTCGCGCGAAGTCAAAGAGGGGCAAAACGCAGGTGCCTGGAAGTTCTGGGTCTTCGGCATCGGGTTCACTTTCCTCGGCTGGCTCATCGCTTCCGTCGTCCTCAAACGCCTCAGGCCGAGCAGGTGGCGCGAGAGTAACCTACTCATGCTCGGGGGGCTGCTCGTCGTCGGTCTGCTCGGCGGGACAATCTTCTACGTGCTGGCGCAGACCTCGCTCGGCTCGCCCGTCATCAATTACAACGACGGATTCAACTGGCTGACGACGTACTGGCTGAACTGGAAGACGGAAATTTACCTCTGCATCGCCGTGCCGCTCTTCCTGATGGTCTTCCTGCTGACCATCGTGCTCTTCATCGGGCTGACGAGCGCGAGCCGCATCAAGTTCGTAGAGGACGAGGATCGCGAGTGGTGGGCGCGACTCGCAGCGTGGGTGCTGATCTCGATCATCGTCTGGAGCGTCGCCAACGTGCTCGTCATCTTCGGCCCCATCGGCCTGCTCGAACTCCCGAAACTGCTCGCCGCGCTCGGCGGACTCTCCGGTCTGATCACGCTCATCGCAGGGCGGAGCGCGGTCACGCCCGCCGCCGAGGGCGAACAGCCGCAGGCCAGCCTCGTGTCAAAGCTGATGGGCGGCCTCCTGCCGGTGCTCGCGCTGTTCTTCCTCGCCTTTATCCTCGCCGCGCTCTCGCTCGCCACGTCGGGGCTGTTTCAGGGCATCGCCTTCGTCGCGCCCACGATTCAGGAGAAACTCGCGTCGATCCGTTTCGGATGGTTGTTAGACCTCGATTGGCTGACCAACGCGGACACCTATCAGCAGTACGTGAACTTGATCTACACGAGCATCCCCCCGACGCCGCGAGACAAAGCCCTACAGTTGATTCACATGAACGTTCTGCATCACACGTGGACGTGGTGCGTCCTCGTGGTAGGGCTGGCTCTTGCAATTTTCGGCATCGCGCTCTCGCGCGTCATCAATCTCAACATCTTCTCCCTCCACGGCGGCTATCGCAACCGGCTCATACGCGCTTTCCTCGGAGCCTCGCGCCCCAACCATGCGCGCAAGCCCAACCCTTTTACCGGATTCGACCCGGCGGACAACCTGCACATGCACGAACTCCGCCCCACCCTCCTCGACGAAGCCGACTTCCTCAAACCAGAGAAGCTCGCCTCGAAACTCAAGGCAGCCATGAAGCTCGGTAAGTCGCCGGAGCCGGCAGCGACAACCGCAGGCCAGGAGCGTGGAGAGTTGACGCAGAGCGAGGCGGCGTCGCATGCGGCGTCGCTCTACCTCGTGCGCGAGGAGAAGGACAACAAGCGACGGCAGGAACGACTCCAAAATGCGCGGGTGGTCTTGCAGGATTACGCGCCCGACTCAGCCGTCTCGCAACGTCTCCTCGCAGACCTGCGCGCCGACCTGAACACGATCCTCAAAGTTGATTGCCTCTACGCGGAAGATTTCGCGCAGCCGCTCATGCTCAGAGGTCGCGCACGCGCCTTCGCCAACGCCATCAAGCGTTCGCAGGGGCTTGACGAGTCGGCGGACATCAACGCCATTGACCGCGCGAAGCTTCGCACCGACTATCACATCCTGCTCAATCGCCTCGTGCTTGAGGCGGCGTACCCCGGCGTCTTCAAAGCCTCGACTTTCCCCACGCCGCCCTACAAACTGATGCACGTCATCAACACGACGCTCAACCTCGTCGGCGGCAACAACCTCGCGTGGCAGCAACGCAAGGCCGAGCCGTTCAGCATCTCGCCGCTGCACTCGGGCTGCTTCCGCGTCGGCTATCGCAACTCGCGCGACTACGGAGGCCGCGAAACCAACGGCATCTCCATCGGCACGGCGGCCACCGCATCCGGCGCGGCAGCCAGCTCGAACATGGGCTACTACACGACCTCGCCCGTCATCTCTCTGCTGCTCACGCTCTTCAACGTCCGCCTCGGCCTCTGGCTCGGCAACCCCGGCCCGCACGGCCAGGACACGTATCATCTCGGCTCGCCGCGTCTCTCCTTCAAGCCCGTCGTCTCCGAAGCCTTCGGACTCACCGACGACACGAACGGCTACATCTACCTGACCGACGGCGGCCACTTTGAAAATCTCGCCCTCTACGAAATGGTCTTGCGTCGCTGCCACTTCATCGTCGTCAGCGACGGCGCGCAGGACGGCGATTTCCGTTTCGGCGACCTCGGCAACGCGGTACGCAAAATCCGCATAGACTTCGGCGTGCCCATCGAGTTTACGGACATGCCCATCTATCCGAAGTCGCCGCCCGCCGAAGAAGGCGGCGGCACTTACTGGGCAATCGCACGGATTCGTTATTCTTGCGTGGACACGGTCTGGGACGAGGAGCAGGGAAAGGCAATTCCCGCGCCGGACGGGATGCTTCTCTACCTCAAGCCGACGCTCTACGGCGACGAGCCGCGCGACGTGCTCGAATACAAAAAGAGTTTCCCCACCTTCCCGCACCAGAGCACCGGCGACCAGTTCTTCGACGAGCCGCAATTCGAGAGCTACCGCATGCTCGGCTCCCACGTCATGGATAAAATATGCGGCGAGGGGCACAACCCGCTCGACCTCCGCGACATGTTCACCAAAGCCTTCGAGGGACTGGAAGCTGCCAAGCCCGAAGACCTCGGGCGTTTCCAACTCAACCGTGAATTCGTCGCGTGGATGAAAGACAGAATGCAACAATGGAATCCCGCTAAAGACGCACCAAAAACGGCTCCCACTAACGAGGGACAAGCGCCGGGAACACTGTCGGGCACACTGCCGAGTGACAGGTGACAAGTGCTAGGTAACAGTACCGGGTGACAGGTGACGAGTGACGAGAGAAGGCAAACAAATCGTCAATCGTCACTCGTGAACGGATAAATACCGTGAATCGTGAATCGTGAACCGTAAATAGAAGAAAGCAGTTTTAATCTATTCACGGTTCACGATTCACGATTCACGGCTTTTTAACTTGTCACTCGTCACTCGTCACTTCTCATATCCCCCGAATGAAGACGCAAAGAAGACGAACGAGAGTTAAGATTTGCTGCATCGGCAGCATTCAGGAGGCGTGGCTGGCGATTGAGTATGGAGCGTCGGCGGTCGGGCTGGTCAGTCACATGCCGAGCGGGCCGGGCGTCATCCCAGACGAGTTGATCGCGCGCATCGCACGCTCCGTGCCTCCCGCCGTCTCCGGTTTTCTCCTCACGTGCGAGCAGGACGCGGACGCCATTATTCGACAACAGAGAGAGGCGCGTACCGGCACGATCCAGATTTGCGACCAACTCGACTTCGAGAGCTACGAGAAACTGCGCCGGGCTTTGCCGGGCATCGCGCTCGTGCAGGTGGTGCATGTCGGGGGAAGCGAGTCGTTGGAGGAAGCGTTGGCGGTCGCCGCTTATGTGGATGCCGTCTTGTTGGATTCGGGCAATCAAAAGCTGGCCGTCAAAGAACTCGGAGGGACGGGGCGGACGCATGATTGGAGCATCAGCCGCTGGATACGTGAAGCGTTGGACGGCGTGCCGGTCTTTCTGGCGGGAGGTCTGAACGCGGGCAACGTCGCCGAAGCCATCCGGCAAGTCGAGCCTTTCGGCATTGACGTGTGCAGCGGCGTGAGGACGGAAGGGAAGTTGGACGAAGCGAAGTTGTCCGCCTTCTTCCGCAGCGTCGAGAGTGCTTGAGAGACGGACGACCGAGAGTGTGACCAAACAGTAAGACTCACCACAAAAGACACAGAGGAGATAGAGGAGGCACAGAGAGTTGATTATCTCTGTGCCCCCTCTGTGTCCTTCTGTGTCTTTTGTGGTGAGTGCTTTTTAGTCCCCTCCGATGCTAGAACGTGAACTTGACGGCGAGTTGGATTTGGCGCGGGTCGCCGACGCCTTGGCGTAGGAAGCCGTCGAAGTTGAACAGGCCGGGCGTGACGAGCGGGTTGATGTTGTTGGTGTTGTTGAAGGTGTTGAACATCTCGATGACGGGGATGAGGGCGTAAGATTCGCCGAAGCGGAAGGGGCGTTGCAAACGCCAGTCGAAGGAGAAAAATTCGTTGTCCTTACGCAGGTGGTTGCGCCCGCAGTCTATGCCGTTGACGATGCGCGTGCGTGAATTGCTCTCGCTGCACGGCGCGCCGCTGCCGTCGCCGAGCGGGTTCACGGTGATGGGCTGCGCCGAGCGCGCCTGTAGGCGCAGGTTGGCTTGAAAGCTCGCGGGCAGTTCCATGTAGGTGTAGAAGTTGAAACGGTGGCGGATGTCGCGGTCGGAGAATGAGTAGTCGCGCGAGAAGTCGAAGCGGTTGAAGGAACGGTCTGTGAAGGGGTCGCGTTCGTTGGAATCGTCGTCGAGGTCGCGGGCGAAGACGTAGTTGCCTTCGAGTTGGTAACGACGACTGAAACGCTTCCGCACGCCGACGGTCAGAGCGCGATAGAGCGACTTGGCCGAACTCGACGCGACGAACACGTCGCCGAGTTGCGGGGCGAACGGAGCCGCGCCGGTGTAGAGCACCGTGTTGCCGTTCAAGGGCGTGACGACGGGCAGCGAGCCGATGTTGATGTTGACGAAGCGCGTGAGGTGGACGCCCTTCGCGTGTGTGAAGTCGATGTAGGCCGCCCAGTCGGGCGCGAGTTCCTGCTCGAAGGCAACGTTCGTGGTGTAAATGCGCGGGTTGGCGTAGTCGCGGCTAAAGACGCGTATGCCCGTGAAATCGTTGAAGGTGCCGGCGGGCAAGACGGGCGGCGTGACGAGGTTCGGCCACGTCGGCACGACCGCCGACGCGGGCAGGCCGAAGCCGAGCAGCGTGCCGATCAAATTCGTGTCGCGGAAGATCGTCTGTTGCTGCACGCCGTTTGTGGTAATTGAGCCGACCTGCGTGAGCATGTTCTGGCGCGCGTTATAAATTCCGTAGTTCGCGCGCAAGACAGACTTACCGTTGCTCCGCACGTCCCACGCAAAGCCGACGCGCGGCTGGAACATCTTCGTCTGGTTCGGGAGCGTGCCGTCCGAAGGAAAGCGCGGGTCGTTCAGGAAACGCCCGTAAGCGGTCTCTTCGGGCGGCGTGGTGGGGTCTGGAAAAATCTGCGCCTCCCAGCGCAGCCCGTAGCTCAAGGTGAAGTTTGGTTTGACCTGCCACTTGTCCTGCACGAAGACGGCGAGGTCTTCGTTCTTGATGTCGGACGCGCCGGGCGGGATGTCGGAGTTGCCCGTGGGCGCGTCCTGCAAGTAGAGCAGGAGCGGCCCGCCGGTTCGCGTCGTGCCCGCCGGACAGGACGCGAGGACATCAACGTAAGTGCCGTCGGAGCATCCGGCGGTGCGCGGCCCGAAGCCCGCGCCGAGCGAGGCGGGCGAGGCGTAGCGCAGGAAGCCAGCCACGCTGTCGAAGATGTAACGTCCGGTGAAGAAGCCACGGAAGACCTGCGAGTTGCGACTATGAACCCACTCGCCGCCGAACTTGACAGTGTGATTACCGGCGACGTTCGAGAAGGTGTCGCGCAACTGCGTGCGCCAGAAAGTTTCGTCCACGTTCGGCTGCATGAAGAAGGGCGCGCCGAAGCGGAAGGTGTTGGCGAAGCCCATCGCCGTGTCGGCGGGCACGTTTGAAGCGACGGCGGAACGCGGCCTCACCTCCCTACCGTAAGTGAAATGCGCTTCGTTCACTTTCGTCGGCGAGACGGTGGTGAAGAGGTTGGCGTTGAACGAGAGAATCTTCGAAGGGCCTTCGATGCCGTTAGCGGAGTTGCCGTAAGTCGCCACGTCGAACGTCTGGTTCTCGTTTCTCGAATGATCGAAGTTGGACGAGAGCGAGAGCTTGTTGCTCGGGTTCAGGTTCCAATCAATCTTGCCGAGGATGGCGGAATTTTTAAGTGGACGCTTGACGGGCAGCCCTTCCTCCTGCTGGCGCGTGGTGCGGAAGAAGTTGAGGAGCGCGAGCCGCTGGCAATCGGCGTTGCCGTTGATCAAAGCCTCGTTCGCGAGAATCGTCGGCGTCGTGACCGAACAGGGCGTGTCGCCGATGGTCTCGCTCAAATTCGCGCGCGTCAAATTCTCGAAAATCTGCTCGAAGGCGACGAAGAAGAAGGCGCGGTCGCGCTTGATGGGGCCGCCGATGGTGCCGCCAAATTGCTCGCGGTGAAAGTCTTTGAGCGGCTTGCCGTCGGAGGTGTCGGCGGTCAGGGCTTCGAGTCGTTGAAAATGGAAGAGGCTGCCGTGCAGTTCGTTCGTGCCCGACTTGGTGATGACGTTGACGACGCCGCCCGCCGTGCGCCCGAACTCTGCGGAGGCTCCGGTTGCGACAACCTGAAACTCCTGCACCGAATCGAGCGGAATATCAATCGACGCGCGTTGCCCGCCGGATTGCTCGCCGAAGAAGCCGTTGTTGTAGTCGCCGCCGTCGAGACTGATGTTGTTAAAAATTCCGCGCTGGCCGGAGAAACTGATCTCGTCGCCGTCCGGCCCTTGCACGATGCTGACGCCCGGCGTGAGCGTGAGCAAGTCCTCGAATTTTCTGCCGAGCACGGGCAGGTTGGCGACCGATATTTCGTTCAAAGTCGTGCTCACTTCGGTCTTCGTGGTGTCAATGGTCGGGATGGCCGTGATCGTGACTTTCTCGTCGAGTTGCGAAACCTTCATCGTCAGGTTCAGGGAGATGGTCTGGCCGACGGTGAGGGGAAAAGCCTCCTGCACGAGCGTGGCGAAACCCTGCCGCGTGACCGTGAGGGAGTAACGCCCCGGCGGCAATTGGAGAAAAACGAAGCGACCATTTTCGTCCGTGCTGATGCTCTTGACCGAGTTGGTGTCGAGATTCTTCGTCTCCACGGTCGTGCCCGGAACGACCGCGCCCGTCTCATCGCTCACCGTCCCTTGAATGACGCCCGTGGTCATCTGCGACTGTCCCCACGCGAGCGACGCGGCCACACAGACGAAAAGGAGACAGCGGATGAAGCCGGGAGCTAGAGAGGCGTGCGACCGAACAGTTTGTGTGCGCATAATTTTCTCCTGTCGAAGCGGTTGAGCAGAGAGCGGTACGGTTGTCACCCTGTCGGCCTTGTACGTGGAGTGAGATGTGCGTCGCGCGCGAAGCAAGAGGTTTTGCCCGCGCGCTGAAAGCGTTTCGATGAAGCGTCTCAAGCGAGGTAGCTCGCTGAGGCGAGGTGCTTCAAACGTCGAGGTGGCTCATCCTAAAGAAACTCTGCGAAGTCTGTCAACGAAACTTTTCCGCACGCTTCCTCTACTCGACGCGCACGCTCTTGCCGCACGGCAACTCGTCGAATCCGCCCTTGACCCGCGCATAGAGAGCATCGCAGAGTTCGGGCAACAAGGGGCCGATCCATTCGGGAACGCACGCGCCGCCGCGACGCGCGTAGTAAGCGGGGAGATGCGGCAAGACCACGCCTGCGCCGCCTTCCGGGTCGCTTGAGCCGAAGACGACGCTCCCGACGCCGTGCAGCAAGATTGCCCCCATGCACATCACACACGGTTCGAGCGTCGTGTAGCAAGTCATCTCGCGCGCACGGCTCCACAGGTGGGCGGGCACGCGACGGAGCGATTCGACTTCCGCGTGTCCGCCGGGATAATAATGCGGTCTTAAAATCGAGTTGCCCGCTTCGGCGATCACGCGGTCGTCCAGCGTCAGGACTGCCCCGACCGGCAAATTGCCCGCCGCTTCAGCTTCCAGAGCCAGCCCCACAGCACGCCGCAAATGGACGAGATGCGCCTCCCCGGTTGTCTCAGTTGAGCCTTCCATCAGAAATTCCTTTTGGTGACGATAACAAATTCAGAAGATATTGCGAGGTTAAGTTTATTGACAAACACATCGGCGCACAACCGCTTGCCGCTGGCCGTCTACTCAGGCCGGAAAGTTAGCCCGTCGGAAAAGTGTTTTTAAAAACGAACGTTCGTGCTATATTGGCGGCGAGTTACTATGAGCACTGTAGTTAAACAGATGACGGCGGGGCAGGGGAACGCCGCCAAAGCACGCAAGGCGCGCGGCGACCGCACGCGTCAGGCCATACTTGAAGTGGCGGTTGACGTGGCCTCGGCGGAGGGTCTGGAAGGGCTGACCATCGGGCGGCTCGCCGCCGAACTCTCGATGAGCAAGAGCGGGTTGTTCGCGCACTTCGGCTCAAAAGAGGAGTTGCAACTCGCCACGGTCGAAGCGGCGCGCGACATCTTCATACGCGAGGTCATACGCCCTTCGTTCGAGTCGGGGAAGGGACTCGCGCGGCTCTGGAAACTGTGCGACGTGTGGCTCGCTTACGTGCGGGGCGAGGTTTTTCGCGGGGGCTGTTTTTTCGCCGCCGCCGCCGCAGAGTTCGACGGTCGCCCCGGCCCCGTGCGCGACCGCGTCGCCGGAATCAGGAAGGAATGGCTCGCCACGCTCCGCGCGTCAATCAGTGAAGCGCGCGAGGCCGGTCAGCTAAACGCGGACGCAGACCCGGCGCAACTCGCCTTCGAACTCAACGCGCTGGAGATGGGAGCCAACTGGGCTTTCCAACTGTACGGAGACAGGCAGGCGTTCTCGCGTGCGCGAGATGCTATCTTAGAGCGTCTGCGCCGCCACTCGACCACGAGCGGGTTGCTGTTATTGCCGCAACCCGGCAAGGGGCGAGGTAAAGGTCGCGCCCGTGTGAGGTGAATCTCAAGTCATGAACGCTCCGCACACAAATCATTCGACAC
>DASYMM010000005.1:0-19167 GCA_036009085.1 Pyrinomonadaceae bacterium
TTTCGCGGCATCGTGACGGACGACGGCACCGAATACCGCGACATGTATGCCGACAGCCGGACGCAGGTGACGGAGCATACGGACTAATCCGGCGTGGAGATGACAGATGCGTGTGGAGCAAATAGAAGAACTCGCGAGACAGGCTTTGGCGGAGTCGCGGCGCAACGATTGTGAGCTTGTTTCCGTCGCGGCGCAGGATGGAACGGAAGGTACTTGGTCAATTGATCTGCTCGACGTGATGCAGAAACAGGAGCCGTTTCGCGTGACGCTCGAAGCCGCGCCCGCCAGCACCGAAGAGGAGATCAAAGAGGCCATCCGGCGCGGCATCGCAGAGCATTTCAGCGCGGCCAGCTATTGATCCTCCGTCGCTTTGACTTGACAGAGATTAAACCTGACATGACAGAGAGAGCACAGCGGCAGCGTCGCTCGCCGGAGATCGAGGCTGTCCAGACGGTTGAAGCGATCAGGGCGCACTTCCCCGCCCTTGAGCGTTCGCATCAAGGGCACGCGGTCGCCTACTTCGACGGGCCGGGCGGCACACAGGTTCCGCGCGCCGTGGTCGAAGCCATCGCGGATTATCTTTACCAACACAACGCCAACACGCACTGGGCGTATCCCGCGAGCGCGGAGACCGACGCCTTGATCGACGGCGCGCGACAGACGCTCGCCGATTTCCTCAACGCCTCCCCGACGGAGATCGCTTTCGGCGCAAACATGACGACGCTCGCGTTTCATCTCTCGCGTGCGCTCGGCCGGCAACTAACGGAAGGCGACGAGATCGTCGTCACCGAACTCGATCATCACGCGAACGTCGCGCCGTGGCACGCGCTTGCCGTCGAGCGCGGACTGCGCCTCCGCATGGCGAAGATGTTGCCGGAGACGGGGCAACTCGATTGGGACGATTTTTCGCGCCTCGTCAACGAACGCACGAAGCTCGTCGCCGTCGGCGCGGCTTCAAATGCGCTCGGCACGATTACGGACGTGCGCCGCGCTGCCGAGGCGGCGCACGCGGTTGGAGCGTTGTGCTTCGTGGATGCCGTCCACTTCGCGCCGCATCAACTCGTCGACGTGCGCGCGCTCGACTGCGACTTTCTCGCCTGCTCCGCTTACAAGTTTTGCGGCCCGCACATCGGCGTGCTCTACGGCAAGCGAGAGTTGTTCGGGTCGCTAGATTTTCCCAAGCTCTTGCCCGCGCCCGACACCGCGCCCGAACGCGTGGAGACCGGCACGCAAAACCACGAAGGCATCGCCGGAGCCGCCGCCGCCGTTGACTTCTTCGCCTCGCTCGCAACTGTTCCGGCAGCGAACGCCACGCGCCGCGAGCGTCTGCGCGCCGCGTTTGCCGCGCTCCATGCGCGCGGCGCGGATTTGACGACGCGGCTCTGGCAAGGCTTGTCGGAGACGAAAGGCGTCCGCCTTTACGGCGTGCCGCCCGGCGCGCCGCGCACGCCGACGGTCGCTTTCACCGTCGAGGGCGTCGCCTCAACGAGCGTCGCGCAACAACTCGCCGCACGCGGACTCTTTCTCTCACACGGCGACTTCTACGCCGCCACCGTCGTCGAGCGTCTCGGCCTCGGCGTCGAAGGTTTAGTGCGCGCCGGTTGCGCTTGCTACACGACGCAGGAAGAGATTGACAGGCTCATACAGGGCGTCGGCGAGATCGCCCGCCGGGCGTAAGTTTCTCGCTCAACACACGCCCGCCTCGCGCCGCTCATTCCAACTTATTTCGCTCCCGACAGGCGAGACGTGAAATCGCGTTATTCAGCCTGCGGAGGTTTATGTACGGTAGCGTATGATAGACGCCTAATTTTATTGAAAATGTTATTGACGCGTGTGCGCTTAGGTGGTAGCCTCCCGCGCAACAAAAGGCGTCGGGTGTAGTGAGGACACCTTTCGCCGCGACCGTCAACGGTCAAAAGGCGAACAAACGACCTCCCAGTTTGCGCCGCCCGGCGCATCGGGATGTTGCATAAGCCCGTCGCGGATGCTGTGAGGACGTCTACCGACGGGCGTTCGCTTTTCTATCTCGTCTCCCAACTGTATCAAACCTAAAACTCTCTCTGCGCTTCCTTAGTGTCTTCGTGTCTTAGTGGTGAAAATCAATAAGACACGAAGACACTAAGGAAGCGCGGAGAGAGTCCTGTCATCGCCCGCGCGTTGCGGAAACTTATGGCCGCTGCCGATTCAGACTATACTTCCATCCATGCGCGATGCATACTTACTCCGTTTCCGCGACATGGCGCTACAGCGGCAGAAGGGGACATTCGCGAGGCGTCTCGTGCATCTCATCGTGAGCGTTGCGCTCCGTCTCTTCTTTCGCCGCATAGAGATCAGCGGCGCGCGTTTCGTTCCGCAGGATGAGCCGCTCATCTTCGTCTCGAATCATCCGAACGGGTTGATCGATCCCGCGCTCATCTTCTGCGCCTTGCCCCGACGCATCTCTTTCCTCGCCAAGTCAACTCTCTTTCGCATCCCGGTCGTCAAGTTTCTGGTCACCGCCGTCGAATCGCTGCCGCTCTATCGCCGCGTTGACACGAGCGAAGACTTGACCCGAAACCGCATCACTTTTGAAAAGTGTCACGCGCTGCTCGGACAGAACCGCTGCATCGCGCTCTTTCCCGAAGGCGTCTCGCACAACGCGACGCGTCTGCTGCCCGTCAAGACCGGCGCGGCGCGCATCGCGCTCGGCGCGCTCTCCGTCAAACGCGACGAAGCGGCGCGCGATACCATGCCGCTTGAACGCTTGCGGATCGTCCCGGTCGGCCTTTACTACACTTCAAAGACCTCTTTTCGCAGCGAAGCGTTGATCCGTTTCGGCGCGCCCATCGGAGTGCGCCCCGTCGCGTTGGACGCAGAGGGCGAACCGCCGCGCGAAGCCGTCCGCAAACTTTCAAACGAGATCGAAGAGGCGTTGTTGCGCGTCACCTTAAACGTCGAGGACGACGAGGAGTTGGAAGTGGTGGCGAAGGCGCAGCAGCTTTTCTCTTCGCTGTACGAAAGCCTCAACCTGCGACAGACGCTCTCCGCAGAGTTCGACTTGCGCCGACGCATCGCCGAGAACCTGTTGCCCGACGCCGATGCGACTGGAGCGGCGGGAGATTCGCGCGCACGCCTGCGGCAAAAAATTCTTGAGCACGAAGAGGAACTCGACGCGCTTGGCATCAACGCGGAAAACCTTTCCCTGTTGACGCACACGCGTTGGAACGTCTTTCGCCATTTTCTCCTGCGCGGCGCGCTCTTACTGTTGCTTTTGCCGCTCTCGATTCCGGGCGCGCTCCTGCACCTGCCCGCGTTTCTCGTCTGCGACGTGCTCTCGCGTCTCTATCGCCGCCACGGAGTTGACGAGATCGCGCCGACGGTCAAGATTCTGGCCGCCATCGCGCTCATGCCCCTGACGTGGCTCGTCGTCGCCGCGCTCTCCTACTTTTGGTTGAACTGGCGCATCGCCCTGTTGTCAATCCCCACGGCCATCGTGTGCGGCTACGCGGCGATGCGTTCGCTGGAAACTTTGTATGACATGCGCGGTTGGTTCAAGGGCGTGCTCTTGCTCGTCAACAACCGGCGGCGCGTGCTGCGCCTGTTCCTCGAACGGCGCGCGCTGCATCAGGAGATGATGAAACTCGTGAAAGCCGAATATGAATTAAGTGACGAGTGACGAGTGGCAGGTGACAAGTTAAAACAAAGAGCGTGTCTTTAACTTGTCACCTGCCACTCGTCACTCGTCACTTGGGATTTTCTATTTTTTGCCCTTCTCGGCGAGAGCTTTTTCGATGGCGGCTTTGAGTCCTTCGTAGGTGCGGTCGTTCGTAAGTCGCCCGTTGACGAAGAAGGTCGGGGTGCCGCCGACGCCGAGGAGCGTGCCGTCCTGATAGTCGCGCTGAACCTTATCCGCGAACTGTCCCGAATCGAGCATCGCATCGAATTTCGCGCGGTCTAAACCGACCTGCGTGGCATACACTTTCAACTTATCCACGCCGAGCGCATTCTGGTTCGCAAACAACAGCGCGGCATACTCCCAATATTTTCCCTGCGCGCGCGCAGCCTCCGCAGCCTCCGCCGCTTTCGGCGCATTCTCATGCATCTCCAACGGATAATCGCGCACCACGAGACGCAGGCGGTCGCCGTATTCCGCCGTCAGTCTTTCGAGCACCGGATGCGCCTGCGCGCAACTCGGACATTGAAAGTCCGTGAACTCGACAATCGTGACGGGCGCGGCGGGGACGCCTTTCGACGGTTGATCGTCCGTCGCAATTTTCAACACGGGTGCTTCCGGCGCACGCAAATTGACTTCGAGCGTCGCGCTCCTGCGCAACTGCTCGGCGAAAGCCGCTTGCAACTCGCGTTTCTGCGCTTCCTGCAAGTACTGCACGATCTGATCCTTCAACTGCGGGAAGTCGCCGTTGACGCGCTCTTTGTTTTGATCATAAAAGGCGCGCGCTTCGGCTTCCGTGACGGGCTTCGCCTTGGCGTCAACTTCTGCCAGAAGGAGAGCCGTCGTCGTGATCTTTCGCTTCTGCGCTTCCTGCGTCAACAGCGCATCGTTGATGCGCAGTTCGACCTGATTCTTGCGGAGTTGGTAGGCGCGCTCCTGCACGTTGTAGACGAGCGGCTTGAGCGATTCTTCGATCTGACCGGCGGTGAGTTGCTCGCCGTTGACGACGGCGATGACGCGCGCGCGTTCGGCGTCCGTGCGTGGCGGGGCGGCGTTCGGGACGAGAATTTTAACGTTGGCGGCGGTGCGCAGCTTGTCGGCAAATCTTTTCGCTTCCTCGCGCTGTCGCTGGTCGCGCAGGTAAGAGATGATTTCGGCTTGCACGTCCGCGAAGGGTTTATCAATTCTGCTCTGGTTGGCGTTGTAAAAAGTTTGCGCTTCCGCCCCGGTCGGTTCCGGCACCTTCGCCACGATCTCTGTTTCCAGCAATTTTGACGTGGGCACGCCGCGCTTCTTCGCTTCGGCTTCGAGCAGGCGCGAATTGATCTGCAAGTCGAGTTCGCGCTGTCGCGCCTCGACGACGTTCTTTTGCAGTTCGTCAATCTGCTTTCTGGTCTGCGCGTCAATCTCCTGCTTCGTGATCCTGACGCCGTTGACGACGGCGACGACTTCGGGCAGCGGCTCGCCTTCGCAAGCACAACTATCAACCGTTGCGGCGACGGACGAAACGGGCGTCGGTGTGGGTTGCGCTGCGGTGGCGGGCGCGGGTTTTGTCTGTGTCGCGGGCGTGGTCGCGGGAGTGGTGCGCCGCCGCGTCTGTGCGTTGGCCGGGAGCGAGGCAGACGCAAGGATAAGTGCGAGAGATAAAAACTTCTTCATTGTTCCTCCAAAAGCAACTGGGACAAATGGTGTGGGAATGGTTATTGTAACAATTCAGATGATTTTTGCCACGTCGCCGGATGCTTGGTCAGGGTTCCACTTTGGTTCGTACTCTGTCCCCCTTCGTGTCTTACCAAGACACGAAGGGGGACAGAGAGAAGGCTACTTATGCGCGCGAGCCGTTTCGGTGGCGTGCGGCGCGTCGCCCGAGGCTTCGTGTTCGAGTTCGGGCAGCATCGCGTCGAAGGCGGGGAGCCGGGAGATTTCGGGCATCGGCGACTTTGCGCCGCGCACGGAGAACCAGATGATCTCGCTCAGGACGCGCGGGTCGGCCATGTCCGCGAAGGCGAGGTTTTGTTCGCCGGTGCGTCGCATCCAGTAAGCGGAAGCGGCGTCGCGCGGGGGCGGCGTCATCAAATTATCGAGCGCGACATTGGGAAGAATGGCTTTGAAGGGGCGCAGGTCTGGTTGCTCGCGGAAGATGTCTATGGGCACGGCGTTCGCGTCGAGTTGATTCATCGGACTCAAGCCCAAAAGTATTTCCATCGTGCGGATCAAACTAACGGTGTTATGAAACGTGTGGACGAGCGCGCCGGGGCGGTTGTACGCGCTGATGACGAGCGCGGGCGCGCGATGCGCGTCAACGTGGTCGGGGCCGTCCTGCGCGTCGTCTTCGACGACGAAGATGGCCGTGTCCTGCCAGTACGGACTCGTCGAGACGGCTTCGACAAGGCGACCGACGGCGTAGTCGTTCTCCGCGACGTAAAACTGCGGCGTCGGTAAATTGGCGGACAATCCTTCCGTGTGATTGTTGGGCAGGCGCACGATGGAGAGATGCGGCAAGCGATCAGGTCGTCCGGCGCGTCGCTCCGTAGCGAACTCCTGAAATTCTTTGAGCCATTCGCCGAGGCGTGAGTTGCCGCGAAAGCGCGCGTCCGTGTGCGTCGCGGTGATGAGCGGATCGAGTTGCCCGCCGGATTCGCGTGCGGCGCGGTAGGAGTCGGGCGTCAGAGCGTCGGGCGTGAACTGGTCGAAATTGCGAAAGGTGCGGCTGTGATTTCCTTCCAGACTCTTCTTCGTGGGGAAAGCCGACGCGGTGGACGAGAGATCGGGATAGGTGCGCCGCCGGTTGGCGTTCAGACCGGCGACGAACGATTCGGAGAACGTGGAGATAAATTCGCCGTAGTTGCGATAGCGTAGACCTGCGCGTGCGGCGGCGTCCCACAAATAGAGCGAAGCGGGTTCGGCCACGTCGCGCGAGTTGTTGAGATAAGGCACGTGGCTGCGGAGGAAGTTTTCCAACTCAATCGCGGTGACGGCGCGCGGGAAGAGCGGCGTGCGGTCGCGCGCGTTCTGCGCGGCGGGGCGATAGTCGGGCAGGCGGTTGAAGCCTTCGTAGTCGTAGGAACGCCCACGGCTGCTGTAGTTCCAGCGATAGGCTTTGTCCGTGTAGTCGGATGAGAAGGCGGCGGTTGACCAGTTGTGCCCGTCGGGGCTGGCCTCTGCGTTGACGAAGAAGCGGTCGAGCAAACCGAAACGAAGCGCGAGGGCGCGCGCGTTCGGCGTGATGTTTTGCGCCGCGCCGCCGTTAGTTTTCTGCGCCGCTACGCCCGCGCCGAAGATGGCGAGCGTGGGGTCGCCGTCGGCGCGTTCGCCGTTGCCCGCGCGTTCGAGGTCGCCGAAGACTTGATCGTAAGTGCGGTTCTCCTTGATGACGTAGATGACGTGCTTGATGGGCGACGCGTTGCGGAAGAGTTTGGCGCGCGGCGCATCGAGCAAGCCGTTGTTGCGCATCACCTGCGAGGTGTAACTCGCGAGCGTGGCGGCGTCCGGCTCGCCGACGGCGGCGATGTTGCCGGAGACGAGCGCGACGCTATACTCGCCGCCCATGCCAGCCGCGCGCCCCGTGCCCGCCGGGAAACGATCATTCGGCACGTTCGGCTCGCGCCCGGAATTGTTTACGACGAGCGAAGAATTTTCAAAGCCCGTGCCTTTGCCGTTGCCGTAAAAGATCGTGCGCCCCACAACCGCCACAGCCGCAGGATAACGACCCGTCGGGATGAAGCCGCGCACGAGGCTCCGGCTCGCCCTATCTTGACGCTCACGCGCCTCTTCCTCCTCGCTCTCACCTTCCTCGCTCTCCTTCTCCTCGCTCTCATCCTCCGCGCTTACACTTTCTTCGCTCTCGTTCTTCTCGCTCACATCTTCCCCGGCGCGCTCGTCAAGCCGTGCGCGTCCCGCGCGTCCGGCAGTTTCCTTTGCCTCACGCGCCTCTCGCTCGTCGCCTTCCTCCGGCTCGCTTCGCTCGTCTCGCTCGTCCTCCTGCGCGCGCGTCGCGTTGCCGCGCGACAGGGGCGAGAGCGGGACGACGGCAATCGAGTTGCTGTGCGCGTTGGCGACGTAGAGCGTCGCGCCGTCCGCACTCAAGGCGAGGCTTTCGGGGCTTTGGCCGTCGAGCGCGTTTTCAGTGAGCCGCACGTTGATGCGTTCGATCTCCCTGTCCAGCGTCGTATCAATCACAGAGATGCTGTCGGCGTTCGAGTTGGCGACGTAGAGCCGCGTGCGCGCCTCGTTGAAGACGAGCGCGGTCGGGTGCCGCCCGACCGGAATAAAAGAGAGCGCATCGCCGTCGCCGCCCGGACTGAACACCGCGACCGATTCGTCGTTCCAACAAGAGACGTAAACCTTCGAGGTTTTACTCAGGCCGGGCGCGGACAAAGCGGCGACCGCATACGGATAAATATTGTGCGCGCGATTCTCACGCCGCCGCAGATCGACGCGCAGCACAGAGGGCTTCGCGCTCGCCGGGTTGCTGACGATGGCGAAACTGTCGTCCAGATTATTTGCCACGAAGAGCGTCTCGCCGTCGGGGCTGATGGCGAGTCCGGTCGGATAGACGGGCGTTCGATTGCTGTTGTAACGCTCGACAGGCTTTGTGGAACTAAGCGCGCTGAGATCAATGAACGGGGCTTCGACTTTCGTGTTCGGGCCGGGAGAGACGGGCGTGACGGAAGGCTGTGAGCGCGAGTTGAACTTGAACATCCAGACTTTATTCTCGACGCCGCCCGACACGTACAAGATGTGCGAGCCGTCCGCCGCAGGGCGCGGCGAGAAGACGAGGCCGACGTTTGCGCTCTGCGGCGTCGGGAAGTAGATGTTCTGCACAACCACAGGCGCGGGTCGCGCGTTGAGATCAATGACGGCGAGCGATTGCTGAGCTTTGTTCGTCGCCGCGTTGAACTGGATGCCGTAGCCGCTGTTGATCGCAATAAGGAAACGCCCCGCGCCGTCTGCCCCGTCGCGGTCGGGGCTGCGGACGAAATCAACCGTCAACGCGCCGACGGCGGGCTGGCGCGTCGTCGCGTCCGAGACGAGCGCGCCCGCGGGCGTGAGCGCGCGTCCCTGCGAGGCCGGATGTTGCGGAATCGAAACGTCTGCCGAGGAAGGCGTCAGACTCTCGGAGAACAGGAGCGCGCTCGCGAGTATGCCTGACAGGGCGACGAGCAGAGCCTTCCGGTTGTCTAGTCTCATCCGTCTCCTTACATGCCGATGTTTTTCATGTGGTAGCGTTCGGTGTCGTAATGGCGCGGTATGTCCACCGTGTTGAGCTTGCCGAGCACGGACGTGATCTCGACGAGCGAGAGCGTGCAGGCGGGGGCGATGCCGCGCGCGGAGACCAGCTTGCCGAGTTCGCCTTCGGCGAGCGCGTCGGCGGCGCGTGCGCCGAACTTCATGCCCATGATGCGATCAATGGGCGAGGGCATGCCGCCGCGCTGCGGGTGGCCGAGCATGACCGCGCGCGCGTCGTAGTGCGTCTCGGCGCGGATGCGGCGCGCGAGCACTTCGGCGATGCCGCCGAGGCGCGCGTGCCCGAACGCATCGTGGCGGTCGTCTAAGGTGACAAGTTCGCCGTCTTCGGCTGACGCGCCTTCCGCGACGACGATGACGGAATAGCGCGGCTGCGTGCGGTCGCGGCGATGCGCTCCCGTAGAAGAGGTGTCGCCGAGACGCTCGCGCAGGTGGCTGTAAATCTTTTCGTAGCGGAAAGGGTGCTCAGGGATCAAGATCAAATCCGCGCCGCCCGCCACGCCAGACCAGAGTGCGAGGTGCCCGGCGTGGCGTCCCATCACTTCGATCACCTGCACCCAACCGTGCGAACCGGCGGGCGTGCGCGAGCGTTCGATCACTTCCGTCACGTTGCGCAAGGCTGTGTCGAAGCCGAGCGTGTAATCGGTTCCCGCAAGGTCTTTATCAATCGTCTTCGGGATGCCCACGACGCGTACGCCGCGCTCGTGCAGACGCGCCGCGACGCCGAGCGTGTCCTCGCCGCCGCAGGCGACGACGGCATCGAGTCCGAGCCGCAAGATGTTTTCCTCGACTTCGTGCGAGCGGTCTATGCGTTCGCCCGTCTCGGTCGCGGTCTTGAAGGGATTGGTGCGCGACGAGCCGAGATTCGTGCCGCCGTCCCTGTCCCAACGCCTGACGATGCTGCGATCCAGTTCGAGCACATCGCTCGCCGGGTTGAGCAGGCTGCGCCAGCCGTCGTAGAGACCGACAACCTTGATGCCGTGCTCGGAGGCACGATAGACCAACCCCTTGATCGCGGGATTCAGACCGGGCGCGTCGCCGCCGCCCGTCAACACACCAATCGTTTTCACTTCACCCATGCCAATAGATTTTGCTCCTCTGATATTTCACACAAGTTAAGAACACCTGACAAAAACAGTAGCCACGAAAGGACACGAAACAACATGAAGCGGCACAAAACGTGTTCGTGTTGTTTAGTGTGATTTCGTGGTTCAATTCTTTGCCTCACTAAGTTTTGTTAGTCGCTCTAAATTTCCGACACGTCGCCCACGCCTGCTTCCACGTCTGCTTCCACACTTTCTTTCGCCTGTGGAACTTCCAGCCAGATGGTCGCAAGTGGGGGCAGATCAATGAAGGCTGAAAAGGGTCGTAAGTGCAGAGGGTCTGCCGTCGCTTCGATTGCCTCAAGTTCGACTGACTCGCTGCCGTCGTACACGGCGGCGTCCGTGTTCAGGACGACGCGGTAGCTGCCCGCCGCAGGCAAAGCGAGGCGATAGCCCTTGCGCGTGCTGTTCGAGAAATTGCAGACGCAGACGATGCGCCGTTTTGCCGTGGGCGCGTTACGTAGAAACGCGACGATGTTTTCGGCGGCACTGTTGGCATCAATCCACTCGAAGCCAGCAGGCGTTACGTCCGCTTCCCAGAGCGCGGGTTCGTCCAGATAGAGACGGTTGAGGTCGCTGAGAAGTTTTTGCACGCCGCGATGCGCGGGTTCGTCGAGCAAGTGCCAGTCCAAGCTCTGGTCGTCGTTCCATTCGCGCCATTGTCCGAGTTCGCCGCCCATGAAGAGGAGTTTCTTGCCCGGATGCGCCCACATGTAGCCGTAGAGGGCGCGCAAGTTCGCAAACTTCTGCTCGCGCGTGCCCTGCATCTTCGTCAGCATCGAACCCTTCATGTGCACGACTTCGTCGTGTGAAAACGGGAGGATGAAATTTTCGCTCCAAGCGTAGATGAAACCGAACGTCAGGTTGTTGTGATGAAAGCGACGATAGAGCGCGTCCTTGCCGAAGTATTGCAGCGTATCGTGCATCCAGCCCATGTTCCACTTGAAATCGTAGCCGAGTCCGCCCTCCGAAACAGGATGACTGACCTTCGGCCAAGACGTTGACTCTTCCGCGATCATCAGCACGCCGGGGTGCTCGCGGTGTACGGTCTCGTTCAACTCGCGCAGGAAATCTATGGCTTCCAGATTCTCGCGCCCGCCGTACTTGTTCGGCAGCCAACGCCCGTCTTCGCGGCTGTAGTCGAGATACAGCATCGAGGCGACGGCATCCACGCGCAGGCCGTCAACGTGGCATTCGTTGATCCAGAAAAGCGCGTTGGCGATCAGGAAGTTGCGCACTTCGTTGCGCCCGTAGTTGAAGATGTAGGTTCCCCAATCGGGGTGCTCGCCCTTGCGCGGGTCGAGATGCTCGTAGAGCGCGCTTCCGTCGAAGCGTCCGAGGGCGAAAGCGTCTTTGGGGAAGTGCGCGGGCACCCAGTCCATGATCACGCCGAGGCCGCGCCCGTGGAGGTAGTCGACGAGATAACGAAAATCGTCGGGCGTGCCGAAGCGCGCGGTGGCCGCGTAATAGTTGGCGACTTGATAACCCCAGGAGCCGCCGTATGGATGACCCTTCAGGGGCAGGAACTCGACGTGGGTGAAGTTCATCCGCTCCAAGTAGTCTGCGAGCGCGGGCGCGGTTTCGCGGTAGGTGAGCGAGCGATTTTCTTCCTCAAGGATGCGCCGCCAGGAGCCGAGATGCACTTCGTAGATCGAGAGCGGCCGCCGCAGGTGGTCGCGCTTGGCGCGTTGCTCGATCCATTCCGCGTCTGTGAATTGGTAGTTCGGCTCGAAGACGATGGAGGACGTGGCGGGCGGCACTTCCGTCTGCAAAGCGTAAGGATCGGTTTTGAGAAAGGCGGGGCGGCCGTGATGGTGCATCTCGTACTTGTAGAGCGCGCCCGCTTTGATGTCCGGGATGAAAATTTCCCAGATGCCTGAGACGCCGAGCCGTCGCATCTGATGAAGCCGCCCGTCCCAATTGTTGAAACTGCCGACGACGCTCACGCCGTCCGCGTTCGGCGCCCACACGGCGAACGAGACGCCTTCCACGCTGCCGAGGCGTCGGACGTGCGCGCCGAGTTTTTCGTAGAGTTTCCAATGTCGTCCTTCGGCGAAGAGATGTTCGTCGAAGCCTCCGAGCGTCGGGAGAAACTGGTAAGCGTCGCGCTGCGTGAAGACGTTGCCGTCAGCGTAGGAGACGCGCAGGCGATAGGGGAAAGTTTGCGCTTTGCCGGCAACTAATAACTCGAAGAGTCCCGCCGGATGCGTGCGGCGCAACGCGCGCGATTCCTCGCCGTCAATGAGCAGTTCGACGCTCGTGGCCTCCGGCCTGTAGGCGCGCACGAAGACGCCGTGCGGCGGCGTGGGATGCGCGCCGAGGATCGAGTGCGGGTCGGAATGAACGTAAGCGAAAAGCCGCGCCAACTCCCCCGCGGGCACGCTTGAGTTGTTAGTCTCCAACATAGATTTTCCGTGATGTTCGGATTCGTACTCTGTGCTTCCTTAGTGCCTACGTGTCTTTGTGGTTAATACCTTTTTAAGACAGTTCAACACAAAGACACGTAGGCACTAAGGAAAGCTGAAATCAGAACACTACTTGGCCGTTCCTCGATTATGACAAGACAGACTCTTCGGCAAGCGGTTCGGCGTTCGCCGGGGCGACGTTCGTTTCGTTCGCGGCAAGGGTCGTCTCGTTCGCCGCCGGCGCGTCGTGCAACAGGCTCGGAGCCAGACCGAGTTTCAAAGCCAACGCTTGCAGGTGCGCGCCGGGCGCGCGCTCACTCTGCACGGCCTCATAGACGACCTCCTGCGCGCGTTCGAGATTGGCGTGGAGTCCCAACTTGTTTGCGAGGTCAATCAAGGTGAGCGCGGCTTCGTGGTTCTCCGCCTGCGGTTCGCTAATGGCTGCGCGCACCGACGCCACGATCAAATTCTCGAACTTGCGGCTCATGCTCGTGCGGTCGAGACGATAGCCGAGCCGAGCCACCTCGTTCGCGATCTTCAACGCCTCGCGAAAAGCCTCGCGGTCGTTCTGCTGCTCAAACCTGTGTATCTCGCGTTCCAAACGCCGCATGATGGTGAACTCGGCGGCGGCGCGCAGTTCTTCCGGCAGGTTAAAGCCGACGCCTTGCAGCATCTCTATGTTGCGCCGGTTCTCCTCGTAGAGATATTCGTACTGCTCCGAGAAACGCCCGACCATGCGCCCGAACACGATCTCGTAGATGCGCTGTCGGCCTGCGGGCAGGAGATGTTCGAGACCGAAATCCGCCGGGCCAAAATCTTCCTGCATCAACCGCAAGAGCATCGGGACTGACCCGGTGCGAAATTGCGACCACAGTTTTTTCGTCGCTTCCGCAAACGCCTCTGCGCCGGGAAACTCTCTGAGCACGCAATAGAAATCTATGTCGCCCACGTGCATCGCGGCGACGGCGAAGTCCTGCCGCTTGCCCGTCGAGATGGCTTCGAGGATGAGTCGCCCGGTGGCGAGCGCGAGCCGGCCGTGTTGCTCCTGTCGGAAATCCGTGAGCGAGAAAGTGTATCCGGCGATCTCTCCGTCCTGCTCGCTTTTGTCCAAGAGGCTTGAGATCGCGAGGCTCGCCGCGATGCGCTGCGGCGTGACGCGCACAGGCTCGACGAGCGCGCGAAAGATGTCCGCGCCGTTCACGTGTCGTTTGACGTTGCTCTCGGCTCCGGCCAGCAGTTCGAGGAAACCCGCGCGCGGGCTGCCGTGTTCCAACTCGCCCATGAAATCCATCACGCGCGCGGCATACTTCAACACCTGCACCGTCTCGATTCCCGAAATGTCGTTGAAGAACCAGCCGCAACTCGTGAACATCAAGAGCGAACTGCGCTGTAGTTCAAGGAGCGTGAGCGCGCGCTTTTGTTCGACTTCCGATAGACGCCGCCCCGCCTGTCGTGCCAAAAATTCCGCGCGGTCTTTGTGCGGCTCAACCAGCAACTCGACGTAATCGTCGCGCGCGCGCCACACGTCTCGGAAGAGTTCCGCGCCCTGTTCTGCAAAGACGAGCGCGGCCTCGTCGCGCACGTAGTTTAAAGCCGCGCGCAGGGGCGCACGCCACTTTTGGTTCCAGCCTTCGGGCGCGCTCGCGTGACAACTGCAATCGCGCGCCCAACGCCCGACGCCGTGCGCGCAACTCCAAGCAGTCCCTTCGCCATCCGGGCCAGCCTTGATCTCAACTTCCATCTCCGGCGGGTTCTCCGCGAGAAATTCCCCGTAGTTCGTTACACGAAAACCGCGCGCCGCCGCTTCGACTTCCAGCCCGTAAGCCAAGCAGCGGTCGCCGAATTTGAAATGATGCCCGTAGGATTCGCCGTCGGTCGCCACGTGGACGATCCCTTTGCCGCCGGCGGGCGCGCTTCGTTCAAAACGTTCGAGGAGCATGTGCGAAGAGGCGAGCAGGCCGTCGAAGGCGATGGCCTTGGCGAGTTGGCCGTCGTAGAAAAAGATGGCGAGCGAACGCCCGGAGCCGTCCGTGTGCAGGTAACGATAAGGCACGGTCGTATCGAGTTGACCGTCAATGACCGAGAGCCACGCGTCGCTTCCCACGGCGCGCACGCGCTCGGCCTGAAACGGCGAGAGGATCACGTAGCGCAATCCTTCATCTATCAGTGCGTCGAGCGTTGAATCGTTGCAGGCCGTCTCAGGCAGCCAGAGCGATTCGGGTTCGCGGCGGAAGCGTCGGCGAAAATCGGCCAAGCCCCAACGAATCTCCGTGCGCCGGTCGCGCTCGTTGCAAAGCGGCAGGATCGAGTGATGATAGCCTTGCGCGATGGCGTTGCCGTGGCCGCTGCGTTGCCGGACGCTCGCGCGGTCGGCTTCGAGGATGCGCGCGTATGTGTCGAGGTGGAAACGTTCGAGCCAAGTCAAAAGCGTTGCGCCGAAATTGAAGTTGATGAGCGAGTAGTTGTTGACGATGCGCTCGACACGCCCGTAGTTATCCACGATGCGCGCGAAGGCGTTCGGGCGATAACATTCGTGCTCGATGCGTTCGTTCCAGTTGGGGAAAGGGTGCGCGCCCGCTTGATGCTCGATGTCGTTCGTCCAGGGGTTCTCGCGTGGCGGCTGGTAGAAGTGTCCGTGTATGACCAGCGCCGTCGTTCCTGTGTTCGTCATCAAGTCTCGCTTTCTGAAGTTTGCGCGGCGGCCTCTCTGAGCGAAAACGCCCGTCCCGTCGCACGCTGTTGTTGTCTGATTTCGCTTTGCGTTCAGTTTAACAATCAACCCCACGCGGCGAAAAGGCCGCAGCGCGAAAAACCTTGTAGCGCGGCGAAGCTGTGTAGTAATTTACACGCAACTTTAAAGTCAAGACACGAGGATCGAGAAGCGTCCGGCAGCAACTTTTGCGGCGGCTACCGCCGTGGCTCGAAGGCGAGGCCGGACGGCGCGAATCATACGTTCAACCGATCAAAAGGAGGGTGAGAATCATGGCGACGAAGGCAAGTTTGAAGGAAGAGAGCGGGCGCGGCGACGAGCGGCGTGCGGCGCGGCGCGTCAACAAGAAGGATCAAATTCTCGCGCTGTTCATGTCGGGCATCGGCGAAGTCGCAGACCTCGCGATGATCACCGGCTCGCGCCCTTCTTACGTCGGTTCGATTTTACAGGAGGCGGGACTCAAGCCCGGCTACTTCGACCTCTACACTTCCACCTCGCACCCGATGAACGTCTATTCCAAATTCTTCGCCAACAAGCTCGGCTTCAAAGACGAGGAGACGGCGCGTGCGAGCCTTGAGTTGATTGACCGGCTCTATCGCCAGTTTGAGTTCGCGGGCGACCGCGCCGGTCAGCATCACGCGCTGACGATGGCGCTCACGATGTACAACCGCGCGCGCTGGACGAGCAAAGCGGCGGAGGCCGCCATCTTCCGCGAATGGCTGCAAGCGTGCCTGCAAGAAGTTGACGCGGGCGACGCCGCAGCAGATGAGTCGTCTGCGGATGAGGAGAGCGACGCGCTTCCCTCGCTCGATTAAGTTTGCGTAGTTTGACGTGCGGACGTGCGGAGGGTTTGGCCGATGATCGTCGAAGGCTTCGATAATGCGTGGCACATCCTACGCCACTGGCGAGAGCAGGGCTACGAATATTTTGCGCTCGACATGACGACACGCGTGCCCCAACCGCGCCCGCTCGACCGCAACGAACTGCCCGCGAGCGGCATGCTCGGCCTCGACTACCTACCCATCCCCCCGCTCACCGCACGCGAAGGGCACGGCGATAACCCGGACCCCGAACGCCCCCTCACTATCGCCGAACTCGCGCTCGCCACCGCCATCGCCGAAGGATGGGAACCTGAGACGAACTTGATCGTATAAAAATTGAGAGTTCGATTTTCAAGTTCATCTATAGCGGAGAATGCGTCCATGTCTGATGAAGTGAGGGGCATCGAAGAGTTGCTCAAAGACGCGATTGCCAAAGGCGAGTTCGACAACCTCAAGGGCAGAGGCCAACCGCTCGATTTGAACGCGTATTTCGAGGCACCCGAAGATGTGAGAATGGGCTACGGGATGCTCAAAGGCGCGGGGTTCGTGCCGGAGGAAGCGCAACTCCTGAAAGACATCGCGGCTTTGCGAGAAGAACGGCGCGCCTGCACGGACGAGTCGCGCCGGAAGGAACTGAGCAAGATTATTCAGGAGAAAAACATCAGCTACAGCCTCTTAATGGAGCGTTTCAAGAGGAGGCGTTAACGACGAACGTTCACGTCTATCAAGCGTCAGTTACAAAACTATCTTGTGTCTTCCTTTGCGCCTTTGCGAGATTAAATTTCACGCTGGAGGCGCAAAGACGCAAAGGAAGGCACAAAGCGTTGGGTGATGATTCGTAGTGTTGAAATAGGTTCGGCCAGTCAAATCCAGACGCGTTATTTCGTCGTTCCCTTCGCCGCTGCGGGTGAAGCCTTCTCGCGAAACACTCTCAGCACCTCGCGTTTTTTCTCCTCGCTCAAAGCCTCAAGGCCGCCCGTCACCTTAAACTTCTGATCGATCCACTTGCTCACTTTGGCCGCGTCGTAACCGAGCGCGCCCGCGCTTAGCAGTATTTCCGCGTCGAGACTCACGCTTCTTTCCGCCGGAGCAGCGGGCGGCGGCGGTGTCGTCGCACCCGTGGCGGGAGCGACGCTTGCCGCACGCGCCGCCTTGTCCGGCGTCATCCGCGCGGTCTTTTCCAGTTCCTCGCGGCTCGCGATCCCGCGCTTCACTTCAAAGCCGAGCAGAGCCAGCGCGCGGCCTACGGCACCCGTCTCACAGTTTTCTATGTAGGAAGTTTTGTTGACATAAGACTCGCCGCGTACTTCAAAGGCGTGGCCGGTGGCGGCGGGCTGCGCGTCGTCCGGTGAGCGATAGACTTCGGCGCGCATCAGGACGAAGCCGCTTTCCAGATTGTGTTCGATGATGTGCGTGATCACGCGCCCGTCGGGGAATCTCTCATAAAATCTTTCGAGCCGTTCGGCGACGGGGACGTAATCCTCGAATCTATCGTTACGCGGCGGTGCTGAGCGCGACATGGCGTTTCTCACTCCTTCGGTTTTGTCTCAATCTAAACCCGCGCACCCTTTTTTTCAATCAGGAAGCGTGGGCAAGCCGGGAACTTGCCTGACGCGCAACTTATTCGCGCGTCGAGGCAAACATTCGCGCTCCTCACGTCCGCCGTTCGACGCTCACGCCTCGCTCCGGTCGCGGCGCGGGACTTCGTAGGTCATAAAGTCGCGCGCCATTTCGGTGCGGGGAAAGATCGCGCGCGCTTCCGCGAGCAGGTCTTCGGGAGTGACAGGGCTTTCTTTCGTGTAACGCGGGCTGAAATGCGTCAGCAGCAATTGACGCACTTGCGCTTCGCTCGCCACGCGCGCGGCCATCGTCGCCGTCGAGTGCATGCTCTGGACGGCGAGCGGCTCATCCTCTCCGGCGAAGGTCGCTTCGTGAATCAGCGCGTCCGCATGTTCGGAGAGGGCAACAGAGTTTTGGCAATATGTCGTGTCGGTGCAATAGACGATTGAACGTCCCTCAATCGTTGCGCCGCTCAACTCGCGCCCGTGCACGACGCGCCCGTCTGCCAGTTCGATGCTCTCGCCCTGTTTGAGACGACCGAACAGTGGGCCGTGCGGCACGCCGAGCGACTGCGCCCGTTCGACGTTGAATCTGCCCGGCTTGTCCCGCTCCGTCACGCGGTAGCCGTATGAGGTGATGCGGTGTTTGAGCGGCAGACACGAGACGCTGAACTCTTCGTCGCGGTGGACGAGTCCGGCTTCGACCGTGTGAATTTTGAGCGTGTCTGAAAGCGTGGTGCGCGAAAGCTCTGCGGACATACGCACGTAATCTTCGAGGCCGTCGGGGCCGTAGAGATGTATCTCCTGCCCCTGTCCGGCCAGCCCGCAGGTGGCAAGTAGTCCCATCAGGCCGAACAGGTGATCGCCGTGCAGGTGTGTGATGAAGATGCGGCTGATCTGGCTGATCCGGAGCGGCGTGCGTTGCAACTGATGCTGCGTGGCCTCGCCGCAGTCGAACAGCCACACTTCGGCGCGCTGCGGCAGCGTGAGCGCAACGCTCGAAACATTCCGCGCACGCGTCGGCACGCCCGAACTCGTCCCTAAAAAAGTGAGTCGCACAGTCGGTTCAAGGCTCCTGTTCGTAGTATTGACTAAAAACTGATTTTGGCTTAAAGACTTTCATTGATTTTGCCTGACCCCGAGCGCAAAAGGATTTTCCCCCAATGCCAAACATTTTGATTGTAGATGACTCCGACATCTGGCGTCGCCTCGCCAAAGACATTCTCAAACAAAACGGCTACCGCCTCATTGAAGCCGACTCCGGCGAGCGCGCTCTGGAAATCGCACGCGACACGCCGCTCGACCTCGTCGTCATGGATTACCGCATGAATAGTCTGGACGGGCTGGATGCTTCCCGCTGCCTGCGCGAAATTTCCGGCTACGAACACGTCCCGATCATACTCATCACTTCCGATAATTTCCCCGGCGACTGCGTGCAGACGCCCGCGCCCTACGTCAATGGCTACATTGACAAGAGGCATTTGATTAAAGAGTTGGACGACTGCGTCAAACTGCATCTCGAACGCGACCTGAGCGTGGCCTGAACGGGCGGCGCGTTAAATGTTCGCGTTTCGTTCGAGTTTTACGCGCGCCCCTTGTCAGGAGCGAAGTTTGGTGTTAGAGTCCGCAACCATATCGCATCTTTCCCCCAAAAACGGAACGGTGTGAGA
>DASYMM010000006.1:0-17686 GCA_036009085.1 Pyrinomonadaceae bacterium
CAACTGGACGCCGCCGAGGAAGAAATCGGTCGTGCGATTCCAACCGCTTCCCCACCTGCGGCCACGTCCCCAAGGCAACTCGTAGAGCGCGTAGCCTTGCAACGCGTGTCGGCGGTCGAAGTCTGAGCGCGCGTAGTTCAGTTCGCGGTTGTTGATGTCGAAGGGCGTGTTGGCCGCCGACTGCCCGGCCGCGCCGCCGCGCGTCAGGAGCGTGAGCGCGGGGTCGAACGAGCGCGTGTCCTCCGACTTGGCGAGCGTGTAGCTGGCCTGGAAACTCAGCCCTTGCGAAAAGCGTCGGCTGAGTTGTACTTCCAGAGCGTTGTAGCGCGAGCGGTCGTTGCTGTCTATGACGTTCACCGCGCCGCTGAACTGCGGGTAGGCTTGAAAGTAGAACGGGCTGAAACCGTTGGCCGACAGGTTGGTGACGCCGCCGCGACCCGTGAACGCGCCCTGCACGCCCTGCGCGATGAGGAACGCGGCCTGCGCCACGCTGCCGCCCGCGACGAGGTTCGAGGTCGTCGTGCCGTTAGCCAGACGGACGGGGCCGGCTAAGGTCTGGCGCAAGAGGAAGGCCGAGCCGGTTTCGCGCACGCCGCTGACGAGTTGCAGGCGCGAGTCTCCGGCGAGGAGCGCGTTGATGCGCGCGTTGTTGCCGGTGCGTCTCAGTTCGTTGAAGTCGTTGAGGAAATTGTTGTTTCTGATGTCGGCTTGATTGGCGTCGTAGCCGCCGAAGAGGTGCCGGCCTTGCCGCCCGATGTAGTTGACTTCGAGCACGGACTTCCAACCGATCTCGCGCTGGAAGCTGACGGAGTACATGTGCGTGCGCGGATAGACGAGGTCGCGGTCAACCACGTTGAGCGTGCCTGTGCCGAAGGGGTCGGGCTGGCGGAATCTGAGGGGCGTCACGTCGTTCGAGTTGAGGACGGGGAGACCCTGACGCAGCAAGCCGCCGTTCTGGCCGAAGCTGTTGTTGGTGACGAGGCGAGCCGCGCCCGGCGCGCTCTGGAAGATGAACGAGGAGAAGACGAAGGTGTTCGTGCGGTCGTAAGCCAGACGATAGTTGGCGCGCACGCTGGTCTTGCCGCTGCCGGTCGGGTCCCATGCCAGACCGGCGGTGGGCGCAAACTGGAACAGAGAATCGTCGTAGAGTTTCCCTTCCTCGAAGCGGAAGGCGTCGGTCGGGGGTTCGCCCACGGCGAGGCGTTGCGCGGGACGCAGGACGAGGCCGTCCGGCGAGCGCGGCGACAGGCGCATCTCCCAACGCAGGCCGTAGTCAACCGTCAGGTTGTTGCGCACTTTCCATGTGTCCTGCCCGTAGAAGTCGTATTCGGGATAACGCGCGTCGTAGAAGAAGCGCGTGCGCGGCGGCCCGAAGGCTTCATCGCTGATGGCGACGAAGGCTTGGTTGATCGTGCCGACGCGACCGAGCAGGTCGTTGATCACGCTTTCCAGACGCGTGCGATCAGCGGCGTTAATCCCCGTCAGGCTGCCCGTGCCGTAATTGGCCGGGACGGGATTCGTGCCGGTGTTGAGTTGGATTCTCTCGCGCGTGAGTCCGCCCGCCACCGAACTGCGGTCGTCCTCGTGCTGCTGGAGGCGTATGTTTGTGCCGAACTTGAAGGCGTGCGCGCCGCGCGCGTAGCTCAGGTTATCAACAAACTGCCGCGTGGTGACGGTGCGCGCGTTGTTAATCGTCTCCTCGAAGTTCAAGGGGTCGTTCGGCACGTTCAGGATGATCGGCGCGTTGACGTTCGGGTCGGGGTTGTTGAAGCTGAACGAGAAGTGGTTGAAGCCGACGACGAACTCGTTGACGAGCGTGGGCGAGATCGCCCAGCGATAGTTGACGGCGAGATTGCGCGGCGTGCGGAACGTGTCCACAAAGTTGGGGAAGCCGGGAAACTTCTGCAAGCCGCCGTTGGCGTTGTCGCCGAGCGTGTTCTGCGCGCCCTGCGCCCAACGCACATAGACGGCATGACGGTCGTTGAAGGTGTGGTCAACTCTGGCGGTGAAGTCGTACTGCCGCTCGGTCTGCGGGGCGACGAAGGCGAAGCCCGCGACGTTCAATCCGTCGCCGACGTTGAAATTGTTCGGGAGCGGCGTGACGCCGATGATGCGTTGCGTCGTCGGGTCGAGGCTCAAGCCCTGCGGGTTGGTGAGCACGTTGTAGGAGCGAATCGTCAGGCCGGGCAGAGGGTTGCCGTTTGCGTCCACGGAAGGGGTGGTCTGCGAGGCGTTACGGTTCACGCCGCCGGACACGTAGCGATAGATGCCGTTTCGCGCCTGCTGCGTGTAGACCGTGCGGTTGACGAAGAAACTCTGGTTCGTGCGCAGGAGTTGGAGATTGGTGAAGAAGAAGGTGCGGTTCTTGCCGTTATAGACTCTCGCGCCGCCTTCGCCGAAGTTCGGGAAGTAGATGGGGCCGCCGATTGAGCCGCCGAAAATGTGCTGGACGAATTGCGGCTTCGCCACCTTGTTGATGGTGTTCACGTACTCGTTCGCGTGAAAGCGCGGCGTCTGGTAGAACTCGAAGAGCGAGCCGTGGAAGTCGTTCCCGCCCGCGCGCGTAACGAGCGTGACCTGCGCGCCGCTGCTACGACCGAGTTCGGCTGTGAAGTTGCTGGTCACAACCTGAAACTCCGTGAGCGAGTCGGGGTTGGTGCGGATGGGCGTGAAATTCGAGCCGCCCGCAGTGGTGTCGTTGATGTCTATGCCGTCGAGCGTGAAATTGAAGGCGCGGTCGCGCGCGCCGTGGACGTGGACGCCGCCGCCGGTGTTCGAGCCGGTGACGACGCCCGGCTGGAAGTTGATAAATTCGAGCGGATTGCGCCCGCGGCTGCCGACGATGGGCAGCGACACGAGCGTCTGCTGCTCCACGGTGTTGCCGATGTTGCCGGAACTGTTCGTCTGCACGAGTTCGGCGGAAGCTTCAACCGTCACCACTTCGTTCAAGCCGCCCGGCTCCAAAATCACATCCACGGTGGCGGGCTGGTTGATATTCACGGGGTTGCCGGTGGAGACGAACTTCTTAAAACCCGCGCGCTCCACCGCGACGGTGTAGGTTCCGATCTGCACGGAGTCGAAGACGTAGTCGCCGGTCGAACTGGTTTGCGTGGTGAGGGATACTTTCGTCCCTTCGTGGGTGAGCGTCACGGTGGCGTCCGGGATGATTGCGCCGCTCGCATCAACGACGCTGCCCGTCACGCGCGAAGCCGTGCCTTGCGCGTGCGCGCCGCCGACTCCGCTTGTTAACAGAAAGAGGCATAGCAAGATTTGTGGGAGACTCTTGATTTTCATGAACTCGGCTCCTTAGTTCCGACAATAGGTTGAAACGTTTCTACACTGACAGGTTCGAGAGGGGTGGTTAACTTTCACGCACCGAGCACAGACGTTTGAATTGTAAATTCACTTGCGCGCGGCGGAAGTATTGATGAGGTTCGAGAGGGGCGCACCTGCGGACGAACCTCTCAACCATCCCCTTAGTACGATTCGCCTGAAACACGATTGAAGGACGGAAACTGCTGACCCTTGGGAATAACTGCGGCGTATTGTAAATGAACTGTATATGAACTGAAAGCTAAAAAAACTTATTATGCAAATAAGCACCTATGATAATGAGTCGTTATGCGTATAACGAAGCGTTTCCCACGGCTCTAACGCTTCCGGCAACTCCCGGACAGATAAATTTTGAGGCCGTTGAGGCCGGAGCGGCTTACGAATCAGCGTCCGGGAGGCTGGCGACCTCCCGGACATCCACAGGCAAACGCTCTCAAGGGAGGCGTTCTTTAAATCACGCCTCTCCTTATTTCTCTACTCACTTCTTCCCTCTCGAATGCGCGTGTATTACTGCTCAGGGTAGATACTGTTGAGCAGCGCGGCGAGACGGTAGCCAGCCATCGCCACGCGCCGGCGTGCGATCTCCTGTGCTCGCTCCCTATATTTCTCATCCGGCTCCGCGAATTGTGTGAGGCTATTTCCCTGCGCGTCTCGATAGGCATTCTCGACCGCGAGGTCGTGACTCTCGCGCACCCACTCCCCGACTTCAGCCACCTTCCATTCCGGTCGCTTCGCAGGGTAGGTCTTCATGGCCGCGAAAGCAAACTCTCTGATCTTCTCGAAGCCCGCGGTGCTGAGCGGGCGCGAGACAAAATCGAACTGGCGTCCTCCGGCATCCCAGTAGCCGTGGAGTTTCTCTTTGTGCTTGCCGTGCGCGTCCGCCGGATCGAGGAAAAAGAGGTTGCCGCCCTGGTCGCCTTTGCCCTGGGGGTGCTCTTCGGAATAGCGGCTGACGCAGTGCAAAGGCTGGTGCAGGTCGCCGACGAGGTGGAAGAGATAAGCGAGGTGCGTGGCCTCTTTCAACATCTTCTGCTTGGTCTTGCTAAAGGCGTTCGCCCTGAGCATCTCCGCGCTCTCTTGAATCTGGGCTTGGATGTTGACGGGGACGGCGGCGAGTTCCTTCTCCGGGATGCCGTCGAAGAACGGGTCGTTGGTGAAGTGCATGGGGGCGAGTTTGTTTTTCAGCACGGGATGATCGCGCATGTCGTCCATGTAATTCGCAATCGTGATCGGCGTGTAGGTTTTGTTGACAAACTTCGTGTTGCCCTTTTGGTCTTTGAAGCTGTAGTTGGCGTGGATGAGCTTAACGAGTTCGGCGACGCGCGCGGCGGCGGTGGGATTCAGGCGGCTGTAAGCGATCTGTGCGACAACCATGTGGCCGGTGTCGCCCCATGCGAAAGCGGACGTTTGGGAGAACAACAGGGCGAACGCAAACAGTAGAGAGATGATCTTTCTAGACATAGATTTATCTTCCTCTTGAGTGTTGGGGGCGTTGGGTCGCCGAATTGAAGGACGTTTCGGAGCGAGGTTTAGCGACACAGGTTGAGTTTGCCGGAACACCAGACGCGAGGCGCGAGGATTATACACAAAGGCTTGAGCCGGAAAACAGGCGGTCGCCGATTGTGGTGAAGGGGTGCAGCCTTACTGGTAAATTAACGCGCGGGCGCGGGCGCGGCGAAACTCTTCGAGTCGCGTCTGCCACGAACGCATGATCTCTGCCGCCGTCTCGCCGCGCTTGAGTCGTTCGAGCGTGTCGGCGTTGACGAGCAGGCGCGCGTATTTTTCCACCTGCCACTCAGCCGGATAGAGACGACGCAGCGCGACGGCGATCTCCAAGCCCGTCTGCAAGGGGCGAAACTGCGCGCGGTCTGTGATGACGAGATTGACGCCGCCGCATTCTTCGCCTTGAAAGACGGAGGCGCGCGGCGTGAAGCGCACGGGCACGAAACGCACGCCCGCGAGCCGTCGCTCGTTCAAATACGACGCGAATTTCTGCCCGTCGAGCCACGGTGCGCCGACGATTTCAAACGGCGTATCGGTTCCCCGCCCCACAGACACGTTCGTCGTCTCAAGCAGCCCGACGCCCGGATACAGGGTCGCCTGCGTGAGGCTCCGCATGTTCGGCGAAGGGTTAACCCACGTCTGCCCCGTCGCGTCGAACCACATCGCGCGCCGCCAACGCTCCATCTCCACGACGCGCAGGTCGCAACCGATCTTTCGCTCTTCGTTGAAGAGACGCGCGAGTTCGCCGATGGTCATGGCGTGGCGGACGGGGATCATGTGATAGCTCGTGAAGGCGAGTTTGTCGGCGTCCGCGACAGGCCCTTGCGCTTCCGTGCCGCCGATGGGGTTCGGGCGGTCGAGCACGAAGACGGGAATTTTCATTCGCGCCGCTTCTTCCATCACGTAGCCGAGCGTGGAGATGTAGGTGTAGAAGCGAGTGCCGACATCTTGTATGTCGAAGACGAGCGCGTCGAGTTCTTTCAAGTGCTCGGCCTTCGGTCGCCGCGACTCGCCGTAGAGCGAATAGATCGGCAAGCCCGTCTTCTCGTCTTTCGTGTCCGAGACTTTGTCGTCCACCAGGCCGCGTATGCCGTGCTCCGGCGCAAAGAGCGCGACGAGTTTGACGTTTGCGGCTTCGCGCAGCACGTCAATCGTCGCTCGCCCGCGACGATTCCGCCCCGTGTGATTCGTCACCAACCCGACGCGCATTCCCGCTAGTTGTTTGAACCCGTCGCGCTCAAGCACGTCAATGCCGTTCAAGACTTCGGCGTCGAGCGGCGCATTATTTGCGGCGACGTTCGCGGCCTGACTGTTCGCGCCCGTCAAACGCGCGAGGCTCAACAGAGTCTCCGACGCGAAGCGCGACGATTCGAGACGCGCCCCTTCCACGGTCGCATCCGTGAGCGACGACGCGACGATTGTAGCCACCCGCCCGCGCAATGCGGCCACGTCGCCCTTGCCGTCCGGGTGCACGCGGTTGCTCAGGAAGACCAGAAACGTCTCGCTCGCCGGGTCGAGCCAGAGCGAGGTGCCCGTGAAGCCCGTGTGGCCGAACGACCCCGGTGGAAAGAGATCGCCGCGATTCGCAGAGAAGCTGCTGGCGATGTCCCAACCGAGTCCGCGTGCGCCGCCTTCGTCCGTCACGGCGCGCGGCCTCGTCATCGCCGCCACGCCGAGCGGACTCAAAATCCGCGCGCCGCCATACGTGCCGCCGTTCAAGATCATCTGGCAATAGATGGCTAGGTCATCTGCGGTCGAGAAGAGTCCGGCATGACCGGCCACGCCCGCCATGCGAAAGGCCGTCGGGTCGTGCACCTCGCCGCGCAGCCAACGCTCGCCTTCCGCGCCCACGGTTTCGGGTTTGCCGCCAAGATATGCCGCATGCGCGCGTCGCCGCTCGGTCGGCGCGATGCGTGCGCGCAACGCGGCGGGCGGGTTGAAGCCCGTGTCGCGCATCCCCAAAGGCTCGTAGATATTCTTCCGCGCAAACGCGTCGAGCGTCTCGCCGCTCACGCGCTTCACCACTTCGCCAAGCGCGATAAACCCTATGTCGCTGTAGACGAAACGCGTGCCCGCAGGATTTTGCAGACGCTCGCTCGCCAGACGCTTCAACGCTTCGTCGGAGCCCGTCCACTGTTCGCCGAGATCGAAGTCCGGCGCGTAGCCCGCGCGATGCGTCAGGAGTTGCTCAATCGTGATGCGCTCGCGCCCGCCGTCTTTCAACTCCGGCAGGTAACGCGACACGGGATCGTTCAGACGCACTTGCCCGCGCTCGACGAGAATCATGATGCTCGTCGCCGTCGCCACGATTTTCGTCAGACTCGCCGCATCGAAGATCGTGTCCGTCGTCATCGCTTCGCGCCGAGGCTCGACGGCGCGCGAGCCGTAAGCCTTCTTCCACACCACGCGCCCGCGCCGCGCCGCGAGCACCACCGCCCCCGGCGTCTCCTTGCGCGCAATCCCCTCCGCCACCGCCGCATCAATTCGCGCCAGCCGCTCCGCAGACATCCCCACGCTCGCGGGCGCAGCGACGGGCAAATGCGCCGCGACAGCTTGCGCGACGAAGACGACGAGCAGGAGACACACCGCGACGGGACGCAAGGAACAACTGATGATTTTTTTTAGCACGACCAAGTAACGAGCGGGCATAGAATTTTTGTACCGTTGCATTTTCCGCAGTTTCCTAATCCGGGCTTTTCGTGGCGTGGCCTTCCGCCGGTGTGCGCGTCTGCGCCTTCAATTGAATCCCCGTGCCGCGCGCGTAGAGCGAGGGCAGTGTGATCGGGAGTTTGCCTGTGATGTCAATTTCGCCAAGCAAGGCGCGGGCGGCGGCGCGTTGTAAAGTCGGCATGTCGCCGTAGGCCACGAGGTAAGTTTTGAGGTCGGGAAAACTTTGCAACAGGTACGGGTTGCCGAAGCTGATGCCGACGAGCGGGGCTTTGCGCTCGATCAACTTCTTCAACGCGCGCCCGCCCGCTTCAGGCAGAGCCCCGCTGTTCGACTGCCCCGTCCGCACGCGCCCGTACATCGAGACGACGACGAGGTCTGCCTCTTTCGCCTTGTCGAGCGCGCGGTCAACTTCCTTCTCCGTCGAGCGTTCGTCAAGCACGGCCACTTCGAGTTTCTGCCCGCCGCGCGCGAGCGCGCTCGCAAACGGGTTCGCCACAAAGAGACGGTCTTCGCCGTTCGTGATCGCCAGATTGAAGATGCGCGCGCCCGCAGGCAAATTGCTCACAGGCAAGAGTCGCCCATCGTCGCGCACGAGCGTGATCGCGTGCTCCGCGATCTCCTGCGCGAGTTTCAACGCCGCACCGTTTGAGACGACGCGATCAATCTCCTCAAGCGGCGCGATGCGCTGACGTCTGAGTCCGAGGTCGTACTTCGCCGCGAGCAGACGCCGCGCCGATTCCTCGATCCGCTTCTCCGTCAGACGACCCTGCGCCACAGCCTCGCGCACGCCGCGCACGACCGCATCCGGGTCGGAAGGCTTCAAGAGCATGTCCGCGCCCGCCTCGATGGCGCGCACCGCCGCTTCGCCCGGCGCGAAGTAAATGGTCAACCCGCTCATGTCGAGCGCGTCCGTCACGATGAGGCCGTCGAACGCGAGGTCGCGGCGCAACATCCCGCCGACGACCAAGGGCGAGAGCGTCGCCGGAAGCCTCGCGTTCTCCACGAGCACTTCGCTGTCTGCGTAACCCGGTCCGCGCGGTTCCGTGCGCGGTAGCGGGCTCACGGTGGTTGGATCAATTTGGGGAAGACCGATGTGCGCGATCATCACAGAGCCGATGCCTGCGGCAATCGTCGCGCGAAAAGGGACGAGTTCGACCGCGTCGAGCCGCGCGCGCGCGACATTTATGACGGGCAGGCCGCGATGCGAGTCAACCGCCGTGTCGCCGTGGCCGGGAAAATGTTTCGCGGTGGCGATGACGCCGCCTCCTTGCGCGCCCTCCGTGAACGCGGCGGCCATGCGCGCCACCGTCTGCGGGTCTTCGCCGTAAGAGCGCACGTTGATCACGGGGTTTGCCGCGTTGTTGTTCACGTCAACGACGGGCGCGAAAATTTGCTGCACGCCCATCGCACGCGCCTCGCGCGCCGTCACTTCCCCCTGTCGCCGCGCGTACTCCGGGTTGCCCGTCGCGCCGACGGCCATGTTCCACGGAAAGTTGATCGTGTCGTCGAAGCGCATCCCCGAACCGGCTTCGAGGTCTGCGGAGACGAGGAGCGGACGTTTGGCTAGCCCCTGCATACGGTTGACAAGGTGCGTGGATTCATAGACCGCGCCGCGAAACAGGATGATGCCGCCGATGTGATTCTGTTCGACCTGACGGCGCAACTCGCGGAAGGCTTCGCTCTCCTGATTCAAAAACGTCGCGTTGACGCCGACCGAGACGAGTTGCCCGATCTTCTCTTCAAGCGTCATCCGGCGCAGTTCCGCGTCCGCCCATTTGATGGCCTCGCGCGAGGCGCGCCGCGTATATGCTTTATGAGCGGCGACGTTTTGCCCGCGCAAGACATTCGCCGGAGCAAGCATGAACGAACAGAGGAGACAGGCGGCGACGACGAGACGCGAGGCCGCGCGCGTGCGTTGATGAAGGCGAAGGTGGCTCATATGACTAATTCGATTTCCTGCAACGATCAACTTTCTCTTAACGATCAACTATAACGCAACGCATCAAAGCGAAAGAGTTAAACCACGAAATCACACGAAACGACACGAAACAATTTCAGTCTGTCTTCGTGTCGTTTCGTGTGGTTTCGTGGTTACGCCTTTCATCCTTTTCCTTGTTGAGACTATTTCTAAAGATTCTCGACAGCAGCACCCGGCGCGAGTTCGTCCTGCTGCGCGGGCGACGCGGGCGCGAACGCGAAACTCGCCGCGTAGGCGACGACGAACGTGATCAAACTTCCGAGCAGCACATACCACGTCCACGCGAGCGGCGTCATAAAACGCACGTAGAGCATACAAGCGATGCTCACGAGCATGCCGATGAGCGCGGGCGGCTCGCTCACGCGCCGCAAAAACGTGCCCACGAGAAAGATGCCGAGCACGGGGCCGTTAATCAGACCTGCGATGGACAAAGCCTGATCGAGCGCGGAGCGATTCCGGCGCATGAAGAAGAGCGCGACCGCGATCTGCACGATACCCCAAGCGAGCGTCAGCCAGTGGGAGACGCGCAGGTAGTGTCTATCCTTGCGCCGGCGCGCGAACGGTTTGTAGAGATCGTTGACCGCCGTGGCCGCAATCGAGTTGAGAGAAGACGAGAGCGCGGCGGCGAAGATCGCTGCGACGACCAGACCCGACAAACCCGACGGCAGATGCTTCGTGATGAAATCCGGGAAGACGCGGTCGCCGCCCGTGAAAGGAAAGTTCGCGCTCGTCACTCCTGCGAACGCCGGGTCGGACAGACACTTCGCGGCCGCATCGGGTTGCAGACGCGCGCAAGCCCCGGCGAAGTTTGCGTAGAGCGGATCGCTGTGCGGTTGATAGAAAGCAAAGAGCAGCGCGCCGATGAAGAGGAAGCCGATGAACTGCGCGAGCACCACGCCGCCGCTCGACAAAAGAGCCGCCGCCGCGCGGCGCGGGCGGTCTGTGCAGAGGTAACGCTGCACGAGATATTGATCCGTGCCGTGCGTGCTCATCGTGAGAAAGCAGCCGCCGATGAGCCCGGCCCAGAGCGTGTAAGTCTTCGTCAAATCGAACGGCAGTTGAAACGCGAAACTCCAATCGCTGAACGGCAACGCTCCCCAGAAACTCGTCGGCGAAAAGATCGTGTACTTCGTCGCGCGCCAGCCCCAATCAACCACGTCGAACTTGTCGAACTGCGTGCCCAGAGCCAGCGCGCCGCCGAAGCCGCCGTTGATGGCGGAAATTAGAACGATGGCCGCCGCGAGCGCGCCCGCGATGTAGATTCCGAGTTGCACCACTTCGACCCAGATCACAGCCTCCATCCCGCCGAAGTAAGTGAAAATGATCATCACCGCGCCGAGCAGGATGATTGAATAGATGGTGATCGTCTCCGCGTCCGCCGCGGGTTGAAAGGCGACATAGACGGCGGCGAGCACGAAGGCCGTCAGGAGCAGGCGTATGCCGTCGGCGATGTTGCGCATGACGACGAAGAGCGCGGCGGCGAGCATCTTGATGCGAAGGCCGAAGCGGCGTTCGAGCAGTTGATAGACGGTCAGGAGTTCGCCGCGAAAGTAGGAGGGGATGAAGAGGAGCGAGATGACGATGCGACCGAGCAGGTAGCCGAAGACGAGTTGGAGAAACTGGAAATTTCCGCCGCGCGCAAACGCGATGCCGGGCACGGAGATGAACGTGATGGTCGAAGTCTCGGTCGCCACGATGGAAGCGGCAATCGCCCACCACGGCACGGTGCGGTCGCCGAGAAAATAGTCGCGCGTCGTCTCCTGCTTGCCGGAGAACCAGACGCCGAACGCCGTGATGCCGACGAGATAGCCAAAGATGATAAAGAGATCGAGCGCTCTCATAGTCTCCTGTCGAAAAGTAGCCGCGAGCGTGTGTCAGGCTGTCGGTTCAGCGTTCCAGATGTCCACGGCGCAACGCCATTCGCCGTCGGGTTCCTGACGCCAGATCGTGACGGCGCGCCCCCCGGTCGTGTGCGGCGTTCCGTCCGGCGCGTTCATCGTGACGGCGTTGCGGCTGAACATGTACGCTAGTTTTCCGTCCGGCGAGAAGGCGACATCCGTGGATGTCCAACTGATTTTGAATCCCGGAATCCGCATGCTGCCTTCGACGTACTCGCGCAACGCGGCCTTGCCCGCAACTGCCGGGAGACCGGGAGGCAGGACAACGGCGTCGTCAGTCCAATAAGAGAGCACGCGTTCGGCGTCCAGACCTTCGGAAGCGGCGGCTGACCATTCGGCATCGCGTCGCAGCAGCCGTGCTCTTTCCGCAGCGAAGTCCATGTCGTGTCTCCTTTGTGGCTGACGCCGCGCTGACAAATACGCTTGCAAACTAACGCGCGCTCGCCTGTTTCAAGTAGTCGCGCGCTTCTGCGAGTTCGGCGGCGCGGGAGTCGGCGCGTTGCTGCGTGCGGAGGTAGTCGGCGTAGGTTTGCGCGGCGAGTTTCGGGTCGCCGTTTTTGGCGGCGGCGCGTGCGAGGCCGAGCAGCGAGCGCGGGCGGTTGGGCTGACGCAAAAGCGCGATCTTGAATTGCGCCGCCGCTTCCTGCGGGCGTCCGGCGCGCAGCAACACGTCGCCGAACAGTTCGTGCGAAGGCTTGATCATCTCCGGCGGGCCAGAGGGCGGGCGCATGGATTCTTCCAGCGTCGTCGCACGGCGCAGGAGTTCGGCGGCTTCGTCAAACTTGCCCGCGTTCGCACGCGCGAGCGCGCCGACTTCCAAGCCCATGACCTCTATGAACTCGGGAGCTAAATAATTCGGCGTCTTCTCATACTCGACGCGCAAGTCGCGCAACTCCGAGACATACTTCTCCGCGTCCGACGAATTCTGCGACGCAGCCGCCGCCAGCCCGCGCAGGTACGCGCCGTAAAGTCGATTGAAGAATGGCGGGCGCGAAGCTTGCGTTGTGCTCGCGACGGTAATCACGCTCGCCGTCGTTGCGGGTTTCGCAGCCGCGACGTGGCACGAGTCCGCGCCCGCTTCCTTTTGCATGTCGAGGGCGGCGGATTTGGCGGCTGGCTCGCCGAAGTGTCTTTCGATCAAGTCCCAACGCTCGGTTTCGGCGATAAAGGCGGCGGCCATGTAAGGATAGCCGCGAATCGGCGCGCCGAGGTCTGCGATGGATTTTTGCATGACGGCGAGTTGCGCTTCGGCCTCGCGCGTGCGCCCCTGTTGCAGATAGACGTATTCGAGCCAACTCAGACTGTGATAATCGCGCTTATCAATGGAGTACTTTTTGCGCTTGACCCACGCGTCCGAAGTCGCCCAAGAAGATTCGTTCGAGGCGGCGGCCTCAGGCCACATGCCGAGTTGGATGAAGATGTGCGAGGGCATGTGGCGCGCGTGGTGCGCGTCGGGCGCGATCTCCGCGTAGCGGCGCGCGGCGGGCAGAGCGAGGATGGCGTGTTCGGGGTCGTCGAAGGCGTGAATGATATAGTGTGCCGCGCCGGGATGATTCGGATTCTTTTCGTAAACGTCGAGCGCGATTGCACCCGCCTGCATCTGCAAACGATAGCCCTTATCCACGGGGCGCACCGCGCCGAGCAACGCGAGCGAGTAGAAAGAGGCCGCTTCGAGATCGTCCGGGTGCGCGCGGTAAATCTTCTCCATCGCGGCGGCGTAGGCGAGGTTGCGCGCGTGCTTGTCGCCTTCGCCGTAGAGAGCTTTCACGGCGTTCAGATATGCCGACTCGCGCGCTGTAAGTTTTCCTGTGTCGCGGATTTTTGTGATCACTTTGCGCGCGGCTTCCGTGTCCTGTTCGTTCCAGAGCGGGTGATTGTGCGCCATCGCCTCGCCCCAGTAGCCGAGCATGAAATCGGGGTCAACTTTCGTCGCCGCTTGAAACGCCTCCAGAGCCTCCTCGTACCAGAACGAGTGCAACGCCGCGACGCCGCGCAGGAAGTGCGCTTGCGCCGCCTTCGAGCCGGAGTTGGGGAAATCAATCTGCCCGAGCGCGCTCTTTTGCGCCGCCTGCGCGAACGCGCCACCAGCGAAACTCAGAGAGACGCACAACGCAAACAATGCCCGCCACGATGTTCGACGTAACGACATGACTGTATCTCGACTTTCTTGATTCAAGCAGGATGCCCTTGATGTTGCTGCGATATTGCTGCTACGCCCAATATGATCTTAGTTCAAACCAGCCAGCACAACTGACCATGCGCCGGCGCAACATTTTATTCGATCAACTCGCCGAGCGTGCGTATGCGCGGGCAGACGCTTTCGGGATAGAAGCCGAGCGGGTCGAGCAGGACGGCGCGCATGCCGACGGCGAGCGCGGCCAGCGCGTCGTGCCCGTATGAGTCGCCGATGTAGACGGCGTCTTCCGGTTCGAGTTCCAGACGCGAGAGCGCGAGTTGAAAGATGGCCGCATCGGGTTTGCGCGCGCCGACGATATAGGAATCAATGAAAAAATCGAAGTGCGTCTTGAGTTCGACGAGATCGAGCAACTCTTCGAGCCGCCCGTCCTCCGTGTTTGAGATAACTGCGATGCGAAGTCCCGCCGCTCGGAGCGCGCCGAGCACGGCAGGCGCTTCCGGGTCGGGCGCGCTCCACAGGTGTCGCTCCGCGTGCGTCGCGTCGAGTTGGCCGCTCAACTTTTCGCACGCGGCGTCGTCCATGTCGAGCGCGCGATAGACGCGTCGAAAGACCCAGTTGCGCTTTGTGGAATCTTCGGGCGGCGGATCGCCGCGCTGCAATCCCGCGTCCACCGCACACATCATCTCCTTGAACTTGCGCCCCAAGTCGGCGGCGGCAAATTCGCGTCCCGTCTCCGTGGAAGCGAGCCGCGCCAGACGCTCCCAATCGGGATGGACGAGCGTGCCGCCCATGTCGAACAACACAGCGCGCACGCCTCTGAGCGCTGGATGCAGAGAAGTTTGCGCCTTCATTTGAATTGCCGCGTTGAAAATGTGTCGGGTTTCAATCTTTTCCTGCGTGGACACTTTGCGCCTGTCCGATGTCCTGACGAGTGTGACTATCTTGTGTCTATCTTACGACAAATGCTCCCCGCTTTGTAAAAGTTGTGCGACCGCCTGACTGACGACGCCGCGCGCAGCCTTGAGCGCAGCTTCGGCTTCCGCGCGCGTGCGCTTTGTTCTCTGCATTACGAGCGCGACGCGCAGGTCGTTTCCCGCAGCGGTGAAGGCGGTGTGCACCGTCGCGTCGTCGAGTCCGGTCTCCGCTTGAAAGATGCGCCGGGCGCGGGCGAGCAATTTTTCGTTGCGCGCAGACAAGTTCGTCATGCGATTGCCGCTCACGTAGCCGAGCCGGATCATGGTCGCCGTCGAGAGCATGTTGAGCACCAACTTCTGCGCCGTGCCCGCCTTGAGCCGCGTCGAACCCGCGATCACTTCCGCCCCGACCACAGGCACAATCGCCACTTCACACGCCCGCGTAATCGGCGATCCGGGCGCGCAGGTAACGCAAGCCGTAAACGCGCCGAGCGAGCGCGCGTGTTCAACCGCCGAGACCGTGTAAGGCGTGCGTCCCGAAGCGGCGATGCCGACGACCGCGTCTTGCCCCGTGACGCCGCGCGCAACGAGATCACGCGCGCCCGCCGCGCGATCATCTTCCGAGGCTTCCACCGCGCGATAGCAAGCCTCGTAACCGCCCGCGATAATTCCCTGCACCAACTCCGGCGACACGCCGAACGTCGGCGGGCATTCCGCCGCATCGAGCACGCCGAGACGACCGGACGTGCCCGTGCCCACGTAAAACAGCCGCCCGCCCTTGTCTCGCAAACGCTCCACGATGCCGTCAACCGCACGCGCCACTTCCGCAAGCGTACGCCCGACTGCCTCCGCCACCAGCGCATCCTCCTCATTCATCAGACGCGCAATCTCCGCCGTAGACAGCGTACTAATCTGCGCCGTGCGCGGGTTCTCCTGTTCCGTAATCGGAATCTCGTCCATAAGAAGTCGGTTTCAAGTTTCAGGTTTCAAGTTTCAGGTTCAAGACAGAGGTTCTTCGTTCTTTAACCTGAAACCCGAAACCTGAAACTTGAAACTGATGTCATCCCGCGAGCGCGAGACGCCGTAGATGTTCGCGCGCCATCGTCGCGGCGGCGAGGGCGGGCGAGAGTTGCGGGGGCGCGAGAAAGGCTTGCGGCGCGGCGTGTTTGATCGCACGGCGCAAAGGATCGAGGACGAGTTCGCCCGCGCTGAACACGCCGCCCACGTAGGCGACCTGAAAACGCTCGCGCTCGATTCGCAGTTTTTGGATCACGGTGCTCGCAAGCGACGCCAACTCGCGCCCCGCGTCGGCGACGATCTTGCTCGCTACCGCGTCGCCTTCGTTCGCCGCCGCGATCACATAACGCGCGAAGCCCGCGATGCGATCATTGGTTATGCTCGGCGCATAGATCGCGAGCGACAAGTCTTCCGGCCTCGCCACGTTGAAATAGTGGCACGCGGCGTCGTCCAGACTCGTCGCCGCGCCGCGCCCGTCCGTGGCCTGCGCCACCGCCTGCAACGCGCGACGCGCGATCCAAGAACCGCTTCCTTCATCGCCCGCCAGCGGCCCCCAGCCTCCGGTGCAGATGTGTTTGCGTCGCGCGTTCTTCCCGCAGCAGATCGAACCCGTGCCCGCGATCAAAACCAGACCGGGCTTCCCGCCCGTCGCACCGTAGAGCGCGATGTCTGCGTCCGTCACAACTTCAATCGAATTGATGCCGAGCGAGCGCAACGCGTCGGACATGCGCTCCTTCAAATCCGCGCGACGCACGCCCGCCAAGCCCACCTCTGCCGAAGCGATGTCCGTGCGGCGCACTCCCGCCGCCGCGCACGCTTGATCCACCGCCTCGCGCACAGCCGCCGCCGCGTTGCTCACGCCGACGCGCAGAGGGTTGGAAGGCCCCGCGAGTCCTTCGCCGAGCGCGTGTCCCTCTTCGTCCGTGATGATGGCTTGAGTCTTCGTGCCGCCGCCGTCCACGCCGAGCACGATGAGCGGCGCGTGCAAATCTCTGGGCGCATGGGAGAAGTTTGTCGGTTCGCGTCTGGCCTTCATCGTTTGTCCGGGGCTGAAAGCATCGGCGAGATGCCCGTCCACGTTGGTTATGACTGGTTGATTGTAGAAAGGGTTGACATATAATGGAAACTAAAAGATTTTATCCGCTTGATAATCATTCCTGATAGAGAGGGTTTGCCTGATGGAGATACGACAACTCAGGGCTTTGGCCGCTATCGCCGAGACGCGCACGTTTACCGCCGCCGCCGAACGCGTCCACGTCACACAAGCCGCGATCAGCATGCAGATTCGTCAACTCGAACTGGAGACGGGCGCGCTCCTCTTCGTGCGCACGCCGCGTCGCTGCGTGTTGACGCACGCCGGGGAACGGCTGCTCGAACGCGCACGCCGCATCCTGCGCGAACACGACGCCGCGCTCGCCGAGCTGGCGGACCTATCAGGCACGTCGCACGGTCGTTTGCGTCTGGGGAGCGCGTCGGCGATGTTCAGTTCCGATCAGTTGCCGCAGATTTTGAAAGACCTGCGTGCACGCTGCGAAAACGTCGAGGTCACGGTCACTTCCGGGACAAGCGAGTCGCTCGTCAGGCATATCACGGCGGGCGAGTTGGACATCGCTTTCATCTCGCTGCCGGTTGGAGAAGCGCGCGGCGTGCAGACCGAGTTGCTGTTGAAAGACGAGTTGATCGCCATCGCAAATCCCGCGCACCCGCTCGCGCACAAGCGCGTGATCAGCGCGTTCGAGTTGGCGGGGCAGAAACTAATCCTCGGCGAGCGCGGTGGCAACACGCGCCGCTTGATTGACGAGTTTTTCGCGGAGGCGGGTTTGCGCCCGGTGGTGGCGATGGAGTTGAGCCGCCTGACTTCGATTAAGCGGATGGTGGAATCGGGGATGGGCGTCGGCATCGTGCCCGTGAGGTCTGCGTTGGAGGAGATCGCGGAAGGGCGTCTGGTGCGCTGGTGGATCGAGGGCGCGCAGATCAACTCGGAACTCGGTTTCGCGTATTTGACAGGCGGCTACCAATCGCCCGTCACGCAAATTTTCGTCAACCTGTGCCGCGAGAATTTCGCCGCCGCGGCGGAAGCCAACAGGCCGCGCAAACAACGCTCACGCGCCGCACGCAAACACAAAGCGAAACCCAAGGGTCGTTAACCGATGCCTTTAAATGCACTCACCGCAGAGGCGCGGAGCAAAGCCGCAGAAGGAAACGCGGAGAGTTGATCAATACTTTCTCTGCGCCT
>DASYMM010000007.1:0-4815 GCA_036009085.1 Pyrinomonadaceae bacterium
CTGGCGGCGACCAAGGCCCTTTTGTCATCAAAGCCTTCGATCAAACTACTTTCCTTCAAGTCGGCGCGTTGACTCTGTCAGGTATCACGACTGTTCCCACCAGCTTCATCAAATGGGGGACGGATGGCCTCGCCTTTACCGCCTCGGATAGAGTCTTTATCCTCTCCGCCTCGTCCATCCCACCTTTCGGTCAGACTCCGCCGCCAAGTCCGGTAACTTTAGCGGACGGTATCGTCCAACTGCCGCTGGCGACGAACGATCTGGTCTACGATCAAAACACGGAGAGAGTGTATGCCAGCGTGCCCGGCAGCGCGGGCAGCATCGGCAATTCGATCATCGCCATCAATCCGCAGACGGGTGTTATTGATTCGCCCGTGTGGGTGGGCAGCGAACCCGGCGCGTTAGCGAAGTCCGACAACGGCCAGTACATCTACGTGGCGCTTGACGGCGCTGCCGGAGTGCGCCGGTTTGAGGTTGCGTCGCGGACGCCACAGTTGCAGTTTTCGCTCGGCGTTGGCCGGAACGGCAGTATCTTTGCCAACGATCTGGCGGCACTGCCGGGCAGCCCGAATTCCGTCGCCGTCGCCGGTGTAAATCTGACTGTCGCTCCACAGTATGAGGGCGTCGCGGTCTACGACGGGGGCACTATGCGCCCGAACACGTCGTATTCGAGATTGTACGGTGTCACTCAAATCCAGTTTTCAACTTCCGCCGCGACCCTCTACGGGTACGACGACGCGAGCACGGCGTTTAATTTCCAAAAAATGACCGTGACCGGCGCAGGGGTCTCAGTTACGACGACGCAGGAGAGCCTGCTCACGGGCTTCGACACTTATATCAAATATGACAAAGGACGTGTGTACGCTTCGGAAGGCAGCGTCATTGACCCGGAGGCCGGTGTCGTCGTCGGGAAGTTTCCGGTTTCCGGCTCCGGCGCATTCGTTCCCGACTCGCAGAGCGGGCGCATCTTCTTTCTCAGCGGCAGCGGCAACTCAACCACCCTACAGGTCTACGATCAAAACTCGTTTCAGCCGGTGGGTTCGTTAAGCATTCAAGGCGTCAGCGGCACTCCGGGCGAGTTGATCCGTTGGGGCGCGAACGGTCTCGCCTTCAATACATCCGGTGGTCAGGTCTTCTTCATTCGGACATCTTTGATTCCGATGACGACTCCGACTCCCACACCGACGCCCACACCCACGCCGGAGCCGGTGACATCCACCGTGCAGTTCGGCGCGACGAGCTACCAGTTCACAGAAAGTACGCAGAGCGCGCTTGTAAACATCACGAGGGGCGGCGACACGACGGGCGCGGCATCCGTCGAGTTACGCACGGTTGACGACCCGGCGGCAGTGCCGTGCGACCCGACGATTCAGCGTCCCGACGGCAGTTTATATCCACAAGGCGCGGCTTACGCGCGCTGCGATTACGCGACGACCGTGCAGACCGTCTCCTGGGCGGCGGGCGACGCGCAGCCGAAACAAGTCGCCGTCCCGCTCATCAACGACGGGCACGTCGAGACGACGGAGACCGTCCGACTGCGCCTCGTGAGTGCGCAGGGCGCGGGTGTGGGTGTGGGCGAACCCGCCGAAGCAACGCTCTTTATTCTCGATAACGACACGGGGCAGACTGCCAATCCCATCTTCACGACCCCGTTCTTCGTGCGCCAGCACTATCTGGACTTCCTCTCGCGCGAGCCGGAAGCGGGAGAGCCTTGGTCGAATGTGCTGAACCGTTGCGTCAACGAAAACCAGAGTTGCGACCGCATCATCGTGTCGGCCTCCTTCTTCGGCGCGCAGGAGTTTCGCCTGAAAGGCTTATACACTTACACCTTCTATCGCGTGGCCTTGAACCGGAGACCCGCCTATGAAGAGATCATTCCAGACATGAGCAGCGTGTCGGGGGCGACGGCTGAGGAAGTCTATCGCCAGCGCGCCGCCTACCCCGTCAACTTCATCCAGAGTTCGGAGTTCAAGGCGCTCTACGACGCACTCGATGATGCGGCCTACGTCAACGCCCTGCTGGATCGCTACGGGCTGCAAACAATCACTTCGCCCAACCCTGCGAACCCCGAAGACGGGACGAGAGTTGTCCTGACGCGCGCAGATTTAATCAACCGGCTCGGCGCGTCGGGTGCGCAGGCGTTGACGCGTGCGCAGGTGTTGCGCGCCATCGTGGAATCAAATGAAGTGGGAGCTATTGAGTACAACGGGGCGTTCGTGGCGATGCAGTATTACGGCTACCTGCGGCGGACGCCGGAAGAGTCAGGCTATCAGGCGTGGCTCAGAATCATCAACGAAGACCCGAACAACATTCGCATCATGGTGCACGGCTTCCTCAACTCCGCCGAGTACAGACTCCGTTTCGGACGCACCCAGTAAGCCGCCCCGACAATATCGCAACTAAAAACTCAACCACAAAGGGTCGCCTCCTATGAGAGGCGACCCTTTGCCCTGTCTCATCCGTCATCATCAAAAGCATTGTGCTTAGTAATACCTCTTTTCCAACATGGTGGTGAAAGCGACTGCGTCCGGGAAAACCTGCTTAATCTGTCCGGCCACTTTCGCGGACTCGGAAGGGGAGATGTGGACGGCGATGATGTGCTTCGGTTTGATGTGCTCTCTGATAACCGCTTGCCCTTCACTGCCGAGCAGAAACCAGTAAGGGATGAAAGCGATGTCGATCCCTTCCTCGTCTAAGTTGAACTGGCCGAAAATCTCCGCCGAAGTGTCGGCGTCGCCGACGTGCAGCAATTTCTTTCCGCCAAGTTTAATGACGTGTCCGAGGTTTTGAATTGACGCGTGCCGCTCGGTTCCGTGCCCCAGTCCAAGGACTTCGACATCGATCCCGGCGGCTCTCACCGCAGCCCTTCCTTTCAGTGGCGGAGTCGCGCCCACCATACGCGCTTTGATCTCCTGATAATCTTTGAAGTTCTTCTCGACCTCGCCAATCACCTGCCGGGATGAAACCAGCGTCGCCCGAGGGTTGTGCTTCAGGTGGAGTCCGACCGACTCGGGGTGGAAATGATCAAGGTGCATGTGCGATACCAGAAGCAGATCAATTTTGTCGAAGGGCGCTTTCGCCGTCTCGATCTTTTCGCGGTGCTCCGCCGGCAGAAACGCATACCCGCGTTGGTACTCGCGGTGCAGCCCGTCAATCAACACCTGCTTACCGCCTGACGAAATGAGCACCCCTTCGTTGGCGATGTAAGTGATCTCCACAGTCGCCTGCGGCGGGGCGACGCTTTCCGATGCGATGACGGCGTTCGGTGCGCCGTTTATCATCAAGCAAACAATCGAACTGGCCGCGACGGCGAGCAGGATGCCGAGCATCAACCATAAGTGTTTCACTGCCAATTCTCCCTTTACGCGCCGCCACGCTTGTTGATCTCGAAGTGCCGTCACTTGAACGGGGATTTAGTCTGCCTCAAGAGTATGCTTCCCGGAGAGTGATCAGATGAACCGGAAGAGAATAGTTGCTTAATAGCAATTCTTGCAACGGAGCCGCGAAAGGCACTGGAAGTACTTCCGCGCTTGTAAATAATTTTCGCAACGCAACCCCTCTCATCATTGAAAACAATCTAAGTACTAGCGTCGTCCGGCCAACCGTCGTATGATTGCCCGGTTACATCGTCATCCACTCGGTAGGCTCGCAATTTCTGCTCCCAGTGCATCCAGCATAAGTGTTTTCACTATGAAGCATACCAACAGCGTCTCGGTCTTTTTATCGCTCGTTCTTTTTTTCGTCTGCGCTTGCCCGTTCGCCGTCCCGCTCCGTGCGCAAGAGCCGGAACGTCTGGTCGCCGCATCTTCTGCGCACGACAACTATGCAACAACACGTCGCGCGCCGGCTGCGCCCGCCGCGCGTCCTCGCAAGCGACTCGTCCCGATGCGCGTCAGCGACACGCCCGAAGGCTCGCGCGTTTTGGTCGCCTCGGACGCCGCGCTTGATGACTATTCGTCATATTTTGATGGTGGACGCTTCTACGTCTTGATCCCCAAGGCGGACGTTACGGCGACCGTGACTAATGAATTCAAGGGGCGCGGGTTCGCCTCCGCACGTCTCGATCAGAGGGGGGGCGATGCGCTGCTCTCATTCGAGTTGCAGGCGGGCACGACGCCGCGCTTGAGTCAGAAGTTCAACCGTCTCGAAATCAATTTCACGGCGCAGGACGCGGCGCGTCAGACTCCCGCCCCCGTCGCGCAGGCCGACGAGCGGGCGCAACTCCAACAACTGCTCAGGCGGGTTGAGGAACTGGAAGGGCAGGTCAGGGAACTGAGGGCTAACGCCGTCGCCCCCGGCGGCCAACCGCCGACCGCCGCGCCTGCCACCACGGCGACCGCTGCCGAAGCCACCACCCCGGAAGAGGCAGAGGTGCAAGCGGCTATCGCCGGGCAGGAACATGAAACTCACATGTCCGGCCCCCGCCTCCAAATACAGGGCTTCGCCGACGTGAACTTTCGCGCGAGCAACGGCCGGGGAACGACGAACGCTTTCAGTCTGGGACAACTCGACCTGTTCATCACCTCGCAACTGTCAGAAAAGTTCAGCGTCGTCAGCGAACTGATCCTGGAGGCGAAACGCGACAACTCGTTCGAGTTCGAGATTCACCGCCTGCTGCTGCGCTATGCGATGAACGATTATTTGAACTTGAGCGCAGGGCGTTACCACAGCGGCATCGGCTATTACAACACCGCGTTTCATCACGGGTCTTATTTTGCTACTGCCGCCAATCGCCCTTTTCTCTTCGCCTTTGAAAGTCAGGGCGGCGTGCTGCCGCTGCACAACGTCGGCGTGTCGGCGACGGGGCGCATCCCC
>DASYMM010000008.1:0-7960 GCA_036009085.1 Pyrinomonadaceae bacterium
GTGCCGATGCTCGAAGAGCAGAGCCGCTGCCTCCTCGAAGACCTCCTGCCCGAACTTAGAGCGCAAGGAATCATTATCGCCTCTTACGGCCCTCTGTCCGAAGAGGAACGCGCAGCGCTTCAGGTATACTTCGACGAGCAGGTTTTTCCGGTGCTCACGCCGCAGGCGGTTGATCCGAGCCACCCGTTTCCTTACATCTCCAATCTGAGCCTCAACGTCGGCTTGATGGTCGCGCCGCTGCCCGAACACGGCATCACCAGTTCGCTCGTCGGCAAAATTGATCCGCGTTTCGCGCGCATCAAAGTGCCGCCGCTCGTGCCGCGCCTGATCCCCATCGGGAAAGACGGCTCGAAGTTTATCCTGCTCGAAGATTTGATCGCGGCCAACACTGGCGAGTTGTTTCCGCGCATGCGTGCGAGCGCGTGCCACGCCTTCCGCGTCACGCGCGATGCCGACATAGACATCCGCGAAGACGAAGCCGACGATCTGTTGCGCATCATGCAACAGACGCTGCGCAAGCGTCGCTTCGGCACGCCCGTGCGCCTCGAAGTGGCGGCGACGATGCCGCCGGACATGGTGCAGTATTTGACGCGGTCAATCGGAGTCGAAGCGGAAGACGTGTATCGCGTCGGCGGTCCTTTGGGCGTCACCGATTTGATGCGGCTCTATAAACTTGAGAGGCCGGACCTGAAGGACGCGCAGTTCAAACCGCGTGCGCCCATCGCGCTCCGGCGTCCGCGTCTCTCCATCTTCGACGCGATCAGAGAGCAGGACATCCTCCTGCATCACCCTTACACTTCGTTCAAGCCCGTCGCGGATTTCATCGACGCGGCGGCGCGCGACGAGCACGTCGCAGCCATCAAGATTTGTCTCTACCGCACGGGTCACAATTCGCCCATCCCGCAGGCGCTCATCGAAGCGAGCGAGCAGGGCAAGCAGGTGACGGCCATCATCGAACTCAAAGCGCGCTTCGACGAAGAGAACAACATCGAATGGGCGCAGCGGCTGGAAGAAGCGGGCGTTCATGTCGTGTACGGTTTGATGGGACTCAAGACGCATTGCAAGCTGGCGCTCGTCGTGCGCCGCGAAGACGAGACGATGCGCCGCTATGTCCACATCGCCACCGGCAACTACAACCCCGACACGTCGCGCGCTTACACGGACTTCGGACTCTTTACCGCCGACGAAGAGATCGGCGCGGACGCCTCCGAACTCTTCAACTACCTGACCGGCTACTCGCGCCAGAAAGAGTATCGCCGCTTGATGGTCGCGCCCGTTAACCTGCGCGAGAACATGCTCGCGCTCATCCGTCGCGAAGCGGAGCACGCGAAGGCGGGTCGCCCCGCGCGCATGATCATCAAGATCAACCGTCTGGCCGACGTTGAAGTCATACGCGCGCTCTACGAGGCTTCGCAGGCGGGCGTCGAGATGGACTTGATCGTGCGCGGCATCTGCATGCTGCGCCCCGGCGTCGAAAATCTCTCCGAGCGGATCACGGTGAGGAGCATCGTCGGCCGTTTTCTCGAACACAGCCGCGTCTTCTATTTCGCCAACGGCGGCAATGAAGAGTTGTACACGGGCAGTTCCGATTGGATGCCGCGCAACTTGAACCGGCGCGTCGAAGTCGTCGTGCCCGTCGAGGACGCGCGTTTGCAGAGTCATTTGAAGGACGTGATTCTCGCCGCCTATCTGCGCGACAACGTGAAGGCGCGGCGGCTTCTGCCCGACGGTTCTTATGAGCGCATCCAACCCGCCGCAGGCGAAGAGAGATTCGATTGCCAGTTACATTTTATGAACGTCGAGCTTTAAGCACGACGATAAAATCCACTTGCCGGAGGGGTCTGGTTAGCATGTTTCGACAAAATAGATTTCACGTTTTTGCGGTTGCGCTGATGATCTTCACGCTCGGGCTTTCGCCGACGGCGCAAGGCGTACAGAAAAAGGATAAGGATAAGAAAGCGAAGAAGCCGATACCTGCGGGCACGCCCGTCATGTGGCGCGAGCCTGCCGACATCGCCACGCTCGATCTGTTTCACGGTGCGGGCGGCGAAGAGGGCAAGCCCGATTTGTCGCGCGTCACACTGATAGAGAAGGTGGAAAGCGGCTTTTCAGAGAAGTATCGCGTGAAAGATGCTTCGGGGCGCGAATGGGTGGCGAAGGTGAGCCGCGAGGCGCAGTCGGAAACCGCCGCCGTGCGCCTGCTGTGGGCGGTGGGTTACACGACGGAACTGACTTATCTCGCGCCGACCGTGACCATCCCCGGAACGCCCAAAGGCACGTATGAAAACGTGAGGTTCGAGGGGCGTTCAAAGGACATCAAGCGGCTCGACCCGTGGCTCTGGGATAAAAATCCTTTTTCGGGCAAGCGCGAACTGCAAGGCTTGAAAGTGATGATGCTTCTGCTGAACAACTGGGACATCAAGGACGACAACAACGCGATTCTTCATCGTCAAACCGAAGACGGGCAGAGCGAGTTGCACTACATCGTCAGCGACCTCGGCGCGACGTTCGGCAAGATCGGCAGCGGGCCGCTTCAGAAGTTGAAGCGCAGCCGCAACAACCCGGAAGATTACGCCGAGTCGAAGTTCGTGGATCACGTCTATAAGAATCTGGTCTTCTTTCATTACGGCGGCAAGAAGCAAGATGTCTTTGAAGATATCTCCGTCAACGACGTGAAGTGGATCGCGGGACTGCTCTCGCGCCTCAGCGACCAGCAACTCAGCGACGCTTTCCGCGCGGCCAACTACAACACGGAGGAAGTGGGTCTGCTGACGAGCGCGGTGCGTTCCAGAATCAATGAACTCGTCAACCTCCCGCCCGCGGAATCCTGAACCGCGCTGCAACGCGTCCACGTCTTTTGATACTGTTTCTTACAACGCGCCCGTCACTCTCAAGCGACGGGCGTAGTATAGTTAGGGTGAAATGCGCAGAAGCAATCAGCAGAGAACTTTGATCGTCGGCGTTATCGCCGCGCTGGCGGGATTCGCGCTCGTCGCGCTCTACATGTCCGGCGGCAGATCGAACGCTCCGGCGACGCAGAACGCGCCCGCCGCCGTAGAGCAATCAGCGGATACGACCGCTAGGGCAACTCCGGCGCAAAGCTCGACGCGAGCCGACGCGCCCGCCGCTAACACCGCAGCCAACACAAACGCCGTTCAAGACGACGTGACGGCTCCACAAACTCCTATGGCTTCGCGCGCACAGCAGCAGGAGGATGGCGGCAACTCGATTATCGAAACTCTCTTTGGCACAAGTGATGTGAGCGCGAACGCGTCGCCGCGCGCTCACTGGATGATTCTCGTGCCGCGCATCATCATCCGGCTCGCGCTCGCCGCGCTGCTCGTCGCCGCGCTGGCCTTTCGCCCGCGCCGTCGCGGCGTCGCCGTCCTCCAACGCAATCCTTACGTGGCGCAGACGCAAATCCTTCTGGCCGTCGTCGCCTCCGCGCTGATGATGATCGTCGGCGACAGCGCGGCGCGCGCCTTCGGCATCTTCGCCGCCGCCTCGCTCGTCCGCTTCCGCACGAACATCCGCGACCCGAAAGAGATCACGGTGCTCTTGATCAGCCTCGCCATCGGTCTGGCAACGGGCGTCGGGCGTTGGGAGTTGGCTTTAACGCTCGCCATCTTCGTCTTCCCGCTGCTCTGGGTGCTCGAACACTACGCTTACAATCAGGTCATGCGCGCGATGCAGGTGACTGTGAAGACGCGCGATTTGTTGCAGACGCAGGCGACGCTCATCAACATTTTCCGGCGGCGCGGATTCGCCGCCGAGATACGCCAACTCGAACCGCCGACCGAAGACGACCCGGTCGGCTGCGTCGTCTATTCGCTGAACATGAATCTCGGCGTGAGCACAGACGAGTTGAGCGAAGAGATCAATTCCGCCCACCCGGAAAACATTCAGGGCATCGAGTGGGAACAGAAGAAGAACACCGGCTACATCTACCAGTAGCTTTACCGAAGCTTAAACGCGAAGAAACTAACGCTAAAAAACCGAAGGCCGCTCCATCTGGAAGCGGCCTTCGGTTTTCCTTGAACGAACTAAATTCTAAATTATTTGAGAGCGGGAGCGACAACGAGCGCGGTGGTCGCCGCGGGCGCAGGCGTCGTCTGGACGCGCTGCCAGTAATCCTGCACATACTTCTTCATGTCGCCATGTCCCCAACGCGTGTAGAAATCGTAATCCTTCATCTCTTTATAAACCTGATCGTAATTCCAACCGTATTTCGTGAAGCGATAGACCGCGCCCATGACGCCCGTGCGATGACGCCCGCCCGCGCAGTGGACGTAAAACGCGCCGGTCGCCGGGTCGTTGGCGAGTTTCAAAAACGCCTCGATCTGGTCTTCGCGCGGATAGTGCTTGTCGCTCATCGGGATGTTGACGTAGCGCATGCCGAGAGCTTCCACGGCGGGTCGCTCGTAAGCCTCCGCATCGTCGCGCAAATCAATCACGGTTTTCACGCCGAGTTCGGCGAGCGCGCGATAGTCGTCTTCTTTCGGCTGCCCGCCGCGATAGAAGCGTTCGTCCATCTGCCCGAAATTTTTGATTTTAACGTTGGGGAAGGAGGCTTCCGGCGCGGACTGCGCGAAGGAGACCACGGACAAAGCCAGAATAGCAATTAAAGCACTCACGCCGCGTTGAGACACATTACGCTGCATACGCATTATAGAATTTCTCCTCTGTTTGAAACAGAACCTATCAAGCTAGAGAGGTTGGTCTTGTGGGGGCGTTAACGCTTCGAGACTCTGAACGACCGCTGCCGAACTTTATTATTTCAAGACCGCACAGGCGAACTGTCCTACTGAACTTTTCTGGAACGTGTGCGACCTGAATTTAGATGGACAAGACGCCGTTCACGTTGTCCGTTTCGCCACCAAAACGTGAACGAATGGTCATCCACGCGACGCCTAAAATTACCACATCCAACGCGCTTGCCGAAAGCCCGCGCGGGAGGCTTTTTCCGGCGCACGCCGCCGCACGCTAACCGCGTCGCGCCCGCTGCCAACGCTGGCTCACGTTGATGCGTTTTTCCGTGCGATACAGGCACGACCAGCAGACATGATGCACGCGGTTGTCCGGCTCCTTCAATTCGGCCATGTGCGCGCTCTCCTTATCGCAGCGTTCGCAAATCACAGGCGTTTTCGACTCTTCAACTTCAGGCATTGCTTTCGCTCCCGTCCCCGTCCTGCTGTCGCCGTCTCGTTTGTTGTTTCGCGGGACAGTTTAACCGAAAAACTCCCGCATGTTCAGTCTCAAAAGACGACCGCGCGCCAAAACACCGGAACGTTTTGTTAGAATAGGGCGTGCAAACATCGAGGCACAAATTGAATCCCACCAGCGCGGGCACGTTTCGGCCTGCCGCGACGCGCCCACTTCCCCGCGCGCACTCCCCTAATTCTCCCGCTTTTCATTTTTACACAGGCGACAGACAGGAAACGGAGCGCGAACGAAAATGACTCGAACAAAGTTCAGCACGAACGTCTTGATGATTGCATCGCTCATCGTCAACACAGCGAGCGCGCCCGCGTGCGCCGCACAGACCGACGACGCGCCGCGCGAGGCGGCAAACGCAAGCGCACAATCGAAAGGACAGAAGCAGACGCCGCAGCCGACGCCGCAGCCTGCGCCTGCCGTGGAGGATAACTTGGAGACGAACGTGTCAAACGAGATCAAAGAGTTGGCGGCGGGCGGCTACGGTTCGGTCAGAGAGTCTTTCATCTTCGTCGCCCGCGATGCGGAGACTTACGCGAGCCTCAGAAAATTGAACGACCAGCTGCCGGAACTCGGCGCGGACTTTTTCAAGTCAAACGCCGTGGTCGCGGCCTTCCTCGGCGAGCGGCGAAGCGGCGGCTACGGCGTCGGCATCGAGCGCGGGGCGGGCGGCCTCTTGCGCGTCTCGGAGAAGTCGCCGCCGAAGGGCGCGATGGTCACGATGGCTCTGACCGCGCCGTTCCGTATCGTCTCGGTCGGCGTGCGGGATGAGAGTCCGCTCGCGCTCGAACTCGATGCGGCGTGGCAGGAGGCCGCGCGCCCTTACAGGGTGGACGCGGGCGAGTTCACGCGCATGGGCGGCTTCGCCGGTCGTTTAGAGAAGTCCACGCTCAAGGGCGACATACGCATCATGCGACACGCTCAACTCGCCACACTCCTCTTCGCCTTGCAGGGCACGGGCGGCGCGGAAGGCGCGCACGCGCTTCAAGACACCGCGAGCGGCACGGTCGCGCCGGACGGCGGGCTGACGCTCACGCGTCTCGACCCCGGCTCCTTCGTCCCGCCGCCGCGTCATCCTCTGCACGCACGCGGCAACTTCAACGACAACGAAGGCCGGCTCTCGCTCACGTTTGAAGTGACACAGGCGAAGGTCAACGACGGTTACGGCGGGCAGGGGAAGTTGGAAGCGACCGCCACCGCGCCGCCGCCGAAGAAGCGAGCCGTTGACGGCGACCGCCCGATGTAAGTCCGTCTGCCGGAAGGAGAGCAAGGCTTGCGTCAGTCGTGCTAAACTGGAAGACGAAAACTTTCCCCTTGCAATTCGAGTTTGAAATTCTCGGCCTGAGATTTTTTAACTGACCAAGTGGATTCCAACACCTTTCTCATCATCGCCATCATCGCCATCGCCGCGCAGAGTTTGCTGTTGTTCCTCGCGCTCTTTGAGCCGGGCTTGGATTACAAGATCAAGCAGCCCGCCGCCTGTCATCCCGGCTCCGAGGAGTTCATGCGCATTCTCGAAGCGTTGACCGACGCGCACGTCACGCGCCGCAGTTCGATTGAAGTCTTCACCAACGGCGAAAACTATTACGAAGCCGAACTCGAAGCCATCCGCCGCGCCGAGCGCAACATCAACCTAGAGGCTTACATCTTCCAGAAGGGACGCGTGGGCGACGAGTTCGTCAAAGTTTTGACGGAGCGTGCGCGCGCCGGGGTGCAGGTCAATCTCGTGCTCGACGCCATCGGCAGTTTCGCGTCTTGGAACAGTTACTTTAAAGATTTACGCGCTGTCGGAGGGCGCGTCTGCTGGTATCACCCGTTCAAATGGTACACGCTGCCGCGCATCAACAATCGCACGCACCGCGAACTCTTGATCATAGACGGGCGCGTCGGCTTCCTCGGCGGCGCGGGCTTCGCAGACCACTGGCGTTATCCCGTCAAAGACCATCCGCGCTGGCGCGATTCGATGTTTCGCGTCGAAGGCGACGCGGTGGCGAACCTGCAAGCGACATTCGCGGAGAACTGGCTCGAAGCGTCGGGCGAGATTCTGGCGCACGAGGATTACTTCCCCGAATGCAAATCCGAAGCGTCCACGCCTTCGCTCGTCGTCAACAGTTCGCCCTCGGCCGGACGCTCGACGCGCGCGCGCATACTTTTCCAGATGCTCCTCGCCTCCGCGCAAGAAAGCATACTTATCACGACGCCCTATTTTCTACCCGACCGCAGCGCGCGTGCAGAGATGGTGCGCGCCATCACGAAACGCGGCGTCAAAATCCAGATCATCGTCCCCGGCAAGAAGAGCGACCACGCCCTGACGCGCAATTCAAGCCGACGCCTCTACGGCGACCTGCTCGCGGCGGGCGCGAAGATTTACGAGTACAACCCGACGATGATCCACGCCAAGACGCTCGTGGTTGACGGCATGTGGAGCGTCGTCGGTTCGACCAACTTCGACAACCGCTCGTTCGGCATCAACGACGAAGTCAACCTCGCCGCCTGCGACCCGAAGTTGGCCGCGCGCATCACGGAAGATTTCGAGCGCGACCGCGATTCAAGCCGCGCCGTCAACTACGAAGAATGGCGTCGCCGCTCCATCTTCGAGCGCATCCACGAACTGTTCGGGATGCTATTGGAGAGACAGCAATGATCGTCCGTTGTCAGTGGTCAGTTGTCCGTTGCATGTGACTATCGCATTCGCCACTGAAGATTGAATCGGGTAATTAACAATGAACAACTGACCACTGACAAC
>DASYMM010000009.1:0-6879 GCA_036009085.1 Pyrinomonadaceae bacterium
AGGAGCGCGAAGGCGTTGGCCGACGCCAAGCCCTGTTCGGCGTCGAGTCGGGAGACGATGCGCCCGACGCCCTCGACCAGAGCGGCGCGCAACAACCCGCCGCCCGCCGTCGCACACCAAGCATGCGGGGAACCGTCCGCGACGCCCGCGACCACGGCGCGGACTTCCACGCCCGAAGCCATCTCGACGAGCGCGCCCTTGTCGAACAGATAGAGGCCGCCCGTCGTCCCGAACCACAGGCCGCGCTCTTCCGCTCCGTCAATCGCACGGATCGCGCTGCCCTTCAGTTTATCCAACTCGCCGCCAGCCGCTTTGACCACTGAATTTTCCAAGAGGTACAGACCCGCGCGCGTCGTGCCGATCCAGAGACGCGGAGACTTTCCCGCACGCCCTTCTTCCGCGTTGAGCGTCGTCACTTCACGCAGCGCGGCGTCGGCATCGCCCGTCGGCCAGACGAGCGTGCGACGCTCTCCGTCGAGACGCTCGACGCCGCGCCCGAAAGTGGCTAGATAAGTCGCGCCCTGAAAGACGCGAATCGAGCGCACGGTGAGGCCGACCGGCGCGCGCTCGACCGATTTCTTCTCAACCTTCGCCGTCTTCGCGCGCTCGCTCGCGGCGTCGCGCTCCGGCGTGGCTCCTTGTCGCGGCTTGGCGTTCGCGTCGTCCGTCGCGTCGCTTTCTTCTGCCTGCGGCGGCGTCGCGCCCGCGCCGTCCGTCGTCTCGTCAACCTCGCGCGGCTCTGTCGGTTTCTCTACCGACGGCGGACGGCTCTGCAAATTCACGTTGACGTGCAGGCCGCCTGACGCGCCGACGAGCAGACGCCCCGCCGCATCCTCTGCAATCGCATAGACGCTCTGCCGTTCGAGTTCCGCCACCTGTCGCCACGACGACGCGTTCGCCCCGCCCTCGTCACGCACGAAGAGTCCGCGATTCGTGCCGCAGAGAAGCGCGCCGCCCTTCGTGCGGTACAAGGCGCGCACGAAATTGCTCTGGGCGTCCTCGCCCACGCGCTCGTTGCGCGGGCTGCGCGGGTCGAAACGACAGACGCCCCTGTCCGTGCCGAACCAGACGACGCCTTCTCGATCCACGTTGATTGAATAAATTTGATCCGAACGCAGGCCGCCCGCCGTGCCCGCGAACGTGAAGCGTTCGACGAGACGGGAATCGCGAAAATGAAAGACGCCGCGCCCCGCCGTCCCGACCCACATGTCGCCGCCCGCGCCCGCGCGCAAAGCCGTCACCGTGCCCAAGCCTTCGCCCACTCGCGCCGGTTGCGCAGGGTCTTTCGCCAGGTACAGCCCGCTCTCCCCCGCGCGCGCTCGCGCGCCGAGCCAGAGCACGCCCCGCGCATCGCGCTCCAAAGCCTCTATGAAATAGGCGCGCGGGCGACTGTTGATCTCTTTCGCCGCTCCGTCCTCAAACGACATCAAGCCCCGGCTGCTCGTGCCCGCGTAGAGCGCATCGTTGCCCGCGTCGCCCGCTGCCGCGAGACTCGTCAACGCGAGCGCGCCCGGCGCGTCAACGTCCGCGCTTTGCAGAGACTCCGACGGCATCGCGCGAACGTTGACACGACCGTCCGCCTGCGCGTCGCAGACGAGAACTTGACCGCGCGCCGTGGTGAGCCACGCGCGCCCCGCGCCCCGCGTCAGGATGGCCGTGACGGCTGTGCCCTTCGTCTCTTCGAGCAAGCGAAACTCGCCGTTTGACAGTCGCGCCGCGCCCGCGTCCGTGCCCACCCACATCGCCCCGCCTTCGTCGAAACGCAACGCCAGCACGCGCCCCGTGGCGGCGAGTCCGTTGATCGCGACAGACTGCGTGCGTCGCCCGTCGTAGCGCGCCAGCCCGTTGTCCGTGCCGAACCACATCGCTCCGTTTGCGTCCTGCGCAATCGCGCGCACGCGATCCGAGGGCAGCCCGTGGAACAGCGTGACCGCGCCCCATTGGTGCAGGTTCGTGGTCTGAGGAGTTGAGCTATTGGTGTTTTGCGCGGCGGTAGAAAGCGACAAGAGAGAAACAGACGCGAACAGGGAGACGACGACGAACGCGAGCAGCAAATAAACCTCGCGCAGACGATTCACCACAGAGCCACAGAGGACACGGAGGGGGCGCAGAGAGTTGAATAGTTTTCTCTGTGCGTCCTGTGTGCTCTCTGTGTCTCTGTGGTGAGTTCCTTTGGTCACGCTCAACTCGTCTATGTCTCGCGCGCCGGCTTTTTGCCCGCGGGCTTCTGTTCTTCCGCAAAACGTCTCCGGTCGCGTTCGAGCCACGCGGCGAGATCGTGTTCGGCCTTCTCCAGTTCGTCCGTATTGATCAGCCCGCGTCGCAGGGCTTCAAAGAAGGCGCGCGTGCGGACGTTGTAGGCGAGTTTGTCGTAGCTCTCGTGCGTCGTGCCTTCGGGCGAGGCGACGAAAAGTTTTTCGTAGAGCGCGGTGAGGCGGCTCTCGACGCCGCGCAGCGAAAGGCTGCACTTGCGCGCAATCGCCCAGTTAGACAAACCGAGCGCGAGATAATAGAGAGCCTCCGCTTCAAACTCCGTCAGGAGCGGTCGCTTGAAAGAGTCTTTGAAGGCCGGATCGATCATGTCCGCGCCGTCTTCCAGCACGGCGGCGACGAAGCGCAGGAAGCGCGACTCGGGGTTGTTCTTGTGAATGAACCCGTAGGCTGGCGGCGGCTCGGTCGAGCGTATGATCTTGCGTATCTCGTTGATATAGACCTCGTGCGGAAACTGCGTCCAGAAGATGACGCGCGCCGCCGGGAACTCACGCCAGATGGCGCGCGCCGCCTTCACGCCGGACAGGCGCGGCATCTGTATGTCCAGCACGCACAGCTCCGGCCTCGACTCCAAGGCGCGCTCGACGGCCTCCTCTCCGTCCGCCGCCTCGATGACCGGACAGTGCGCCGCGAACTCGCGCTCCAACAGTTCACGCAAATAACGCCGCTGCGCCACGTTGTCTTCCGCGATCAGGATGGACATAAAAGTTCTAAATTTTGGCGACGGGCGACAGGCTGCCCGCCCCTCTTGCTCCGCCTCTCGTGCGCGGCTGTCACTTCATCTCCGCCCAGAGCGTTTCGGGGCTACAGCCTGCGGCGGCGCGTTCGCCGTAGAGCGCGACTTCGGCGCGCGTTGCGGTGATCTCGTCGAGCGCGGCCTTAACTTCCTCTTCCGCGCCCGCGAGCGAGAAGATTTTGCGCTCATGCGCCCGGTCCAAGACGACCGTGAAGGAGGCGTACCAGGAGCCCGGACGGCAGATCAACTGTTTCCCCGCGCTCGTCTCGAAGGTCAACTCCACGTCCTCCGATTGCGAGACGTTTGCCCAGCGGTAAGAGCGCAGCCGCGCGTGCGTTGCGGAGGCCATGTCGTTGGAGAGGTCGGGCGCAGACGGGCGGCGTCCGGGGCGCGGCGTCGTGGCGCGACGATTCGGGCGATCCGTGAAGCGCGTGTAGAGCGGGTAGGAGCGCGAGCCGAAACGGCCTCTGATTCTGCGCCAGCGTGCGGCGTGCGCCGTGTAGAGGTTTGTGATCCAGTAGCCGTCGTCGAAGTTCATGAAGATGAGTTCGGCTTGCCCGTCGCCGTTCAGGTCGCGCAGGTCGAAGATGCCTTTCGCTCCGGCGTCGAAGTAGCCTTCGGCTTCAAAGCGCACGGGGCGACCGTCGCTTTCAAACGTCACGGCGACGAGATGGCTCGAAGGCGCGAGGCCATTGCCGCCGGTCGCGACGACGAGGACGAGGTCGCGTAAGTTGTTGCGGTCGAGATCGCCCTCGAATCCCTCCACGCCGCTCGACCCGGTCAACAAGACGCTCCACGAATCGCCCGCCCTGTCCTTGCCCTTCAACCATAGTTCGCCCTCTTCCGTGTAGCTCAACGTCGCGGTCGAAACGCCGACGTTGATTTGACGCTCGGACGCAGGGTTAATTCCCCCCAGATGCTTCAACGCGAAAGGCCGGCGGAGTTCGGCCTGAGTCAACGGCAAGTAAGACTGACTCTGCGCCTGCGCCGCGCCGCGCGAAGCCGCGAGCCAACCGCATAGCACGGCAACTGCAAGGATCAAACGTAGAAATTTGCACATAAACACTAAAAGAGACGCATCCCGGCGCGGCACGAGTTTGAGCAAGCGCACGCAAGTTTCACACTCACACAACCGGCGGTCAACGTGGCCGCGCTAATTCTTCAACGCCGTTAAGAGAGACTTCCGCTCGGGCGTATCGGAGACATATTCGAGCAGCAAGTCTCGCAACCATTCTTTGCGCGCGCCGTCCGCGCCCCGCGCAATCCCGTACAGACTTTCGCGATTGTACTTCAAAAAGACATCATAGCTTCCTACATCCAGTTGCAGTTCCGGGTCTTCATAACCGGCGATGGCGAAAATCTCATCCTCCTCAACGTCCGATTGTTTCGCCGCGAAGACGAACTCGCGCTTGCTTTTATTCCAGACGTACCGCGCGTGATGCGTGTTCTCGTAAAGAAGCTCGGAATCTTTTTTCACGCGATCATAGGTCGAATAGGAGACCGAGTAACGGATCGTCAGCCCGCGCTTCTCGCGTTTTCCCTCCACAGTTCGAGGCGGGATGAGAACCTCTGCATCAAAACTGATGTCTAATCCTTTCGGCCCGGCGGAGGTTTGCCCCGACGACGGATAATGCAACACGCGGCGCAGAGTCGCGCGGCGGACTTCGTACCAGGTCTCGCCGTAGATTGAGAAACCCGAGCCTGACCCTTCTTGTCCACGGATCACCAACCAGTTTTTGTCCTGAGCGGTGACGAAGCGGTGCGTGCTCATCTCGTATAAATTGAGATCATAATCCACATGGCCGATCTGTTCCGTTTCGAGGCTAACCGTCTCGCTGCCCTTGAAGAGCACGTAACGGCAAGCGAGACGGGGAGCTCGGGTGAGTTTGAGTAAAATCTCTTCTCCCGGCTCGCCGTCGAGTTCGTACTTGGAGATGCTCGCCTCGCACTGCGCGTCGCACGTCTCAAAGGAACCGGGTTCGAGGTTCAACTGCTTCCACACTGAACCGAGATCGACTTCCACCGCGACCTTGTACTTTTCCCAATCCTCTCTGCCCTGATTCACGACCCGCGCGATCTCGTCAGGCGCGGCGGATTCCGGCTCCACGCGGCGCACGTCGTCGCCTCCAACCGGGAGCGGCGCAGCGTTCGTCACAAGCGGCGCGGGTTGCGCGCGCAGTTCGGGAGCGGCCTGCGTCGCCCGCGCTTTGCGCGCGGCAGACTCAAGGCGGCGAATCTTTTTTGTCGCCACGTTGCTGCCGACTCCGAGTGTAAAAGCGAGCAGTGCGATTCCGAGCCGGAATAATTGAGAAGTCATGCCGTCGCTCCTTGGCGTGCGTTTGCAGTGGTGAATTTCCCTGTGATTATTTTTCAAGGCGAACTAACAGGAGCCAAGTTATGACGGCTGGAATTTGAGAACAATGTGGATAGCCACAGGTCTGCGGCGCGGGAGCAACAGCGGCGTCGGCGGGGTTAGTCCCGGCTGTGCGCTGTTCGTGCCCACCTCTCCGGCGCATCGACGCGCGGCGATAATCCGTCGCCGATGCTGAATCCCTGCACCAAAATTCGCGGCCACAGACGACGCTTGAAAGTGTCTGCGTGCATCCTCTCGGTCGCGCTCCTGTCGGTCGCTTGGCGTTCTCACCAAGAGACGCCGCGCGCGTGGGCGGCGCAGGAGGTGCCGGTCGCTTTCTGGGCTTGGCGCAACGAGATGCCGGACGAAGCGGAAGTCGAGCGGGCGCGGCGCGAGGCGCGGGCGCAGACGCTCTTTCTGCGCGCAGGGCAGTTCGATCTCGCCGCAGGGAAACTCGCACGCATCCGCGCCGCCGAAGGCAAGTTTCCGCACGCGCTCCCGCTGCAACTCGTCTATAACGCGACGCGCGGGCTGCTCTCCGAGTTTGAACGCATGGATGAAAGCGCGCTGGCTTCCATCGTCGCGGAGACTTTCCGGCAAGACCTTGAACGCGCCGCGAAGGACGGCGCGCAGGATGTTGCAGGGCTTCAATTGGACTTCGACGTGCCGACGCGGTTGCTGCCGCGTTATGCGCGCGTGCTGCGCGGCGTGCGAGGGGGGCTGCCGCCGCGCACACAGTTATCAATCACAGGGCTGCCGACGTGGATGGAGTCGGCCACGCTCGGCTCGACGCTCGACGCGGTTGATTTCTGGATACCGCAATGCTACGGCGCGACGATCCCCGAACGCATCGAAGCGACGACGCCGATCTCTTCGCCGGAATCCGTCGCCGTCTGTGTCGCGCGGGCGCGCAAACTCGGTCGCCCTTTCTACGCGGGGCTGGCGGCTTACGGCTACGCGATTTTGTACGACGAGCGCGGCGCGCTCACCGAACTGCGCGGCGACCTCGACCCGTCGCGCGTGGCGCGCGATCCAAACTTCGCACTGGTCGAGCGTCGCCCGTTCCCCGCCCCGAACGCCGAGCCGAACGCGAGCGCGAGTTCTGCTGTCGCCGACGAGCACGAATGGCGTTACGTCTACCGCGCGCTTGACGATGGACTAATCGAAAACATGCCCGTGCGCGCGGGCGACAGGCTGCTGCTCGACGTGCCGAGCGCGGAGACGCTGCGCGCGTCTGCCCGCGCCGCACGCACAGAGGGCGGCGCGCGCCTGCTCGGCCTCTGCCTCTTTCGCTTGCCCGGCGCGTCTGAGCCGACCACGCTCACGCTCCCGCAGATCACCGCCGCGCTCGACGACGCTCCACCCGGCATCGCGACCGACGTGCAGTTCGAGAGCGATGACGCGGGGACGCACGACGCGCGCCGCCTGAGCATCAAGGCAACCAACAGCGGCGTGGCGGGCGCGCTCTTCGGCGACGACGCGCTGACGCTCACGCTTCGAGTGCCTACGGGCAGCGTCG
>DASYMM010000010.1:0-3208 GCA_036009085.1 Pyrinomonadaceae bacterium
AACAACACGAAACTGAAATTTAGCGGGGCTTCGTGTCGTTTCGCGGTTTCGCCTTTCCTGCTTTTGCTTGACGAGACTACATTCTACCGAAATATCTCGACATCTAACGCCCACTGTTGCCGCCGCTGCCGGGCGCGAGACGGATGAGGCTCGTGGCGTCGCGCACGTAGATGTCTGTGCCGAGGAGCACGGGCATGGCGTAGGTCTCCGCGTCGGCCACGTCGTAACGCTTCTCGGCCTCGAACGTTTGTCCTGCACGGCGCGCGACGATGAGGTCTGCGCCGTTCGTGAGATAGACGAGATGGCGCGGCGTGAGCAACACGGAAGCGTGCTCGCCCTCTCGCCCGTCCGTGATCCAACGGACGGTTCCGGTCTTCGCATCGAGCGCGACGAACTGCCCTTTCCGCTTCACCGAATGACCGTAGAGCACGCCGTCGCCGTACACCGGCGAACTCATGTACATCGTCACGTCTGCGTTCTTCCAAGCCTCCGTCGCCTTCCACTTCCCTGCCGCCTGCGCGAGCGTGTAGGCGTGCGTGCCCTGCCGCGTGCCGGAGACGACGAGGTGCGTGCCCGTCCAGACCGGCGTGGTGATGTTCTCGTGCCACTCGTCGGGAAATGGCGCAGACCATAACTCGCCGCCCGTCTTCGCGTCGAGGCCGACGATGGAGCCGTTCGTCATCGAGACGATCTGCTCCTTGCCCGCGACGTTGAAGACGACCGGCGACGCGTAGCCCGGCCCCGCCCCGCGCCATTCCCAACGCGCCTCGCCCGTCGCCGGGTCGAGCGCCGTGATCTGCCCGCCGTGAACGTCGCTGCCGACCTGAATCACGACCAGTCCGCCCGACAGGAGCGGCGAGGCGGCAGTTCCGCAAAAGAGTTTCGACGTGTCAACGATCTTTGAAAAATCTTTGCGCCACAGGCTGCGCCCCGTGGTCGCGTCCCAAGCGTTGACAACGCCCGTCGAGCCGAGCGTGAAGAGTCGCCCGCCCGCAAAGAGCGGCGTCGCGTTCGGCCCCTTCGCCATCTTCACCGCGTACTGGTTCTTCTGAAACGGCGCGGCATACTTCTGCTGCCAGGTGATCTTGCCGTCCGCGAGATTGATCGCTGTGACCAACTCCTCCGGGTCGCGGCGACTATGAACGAACGCGCGCCCGTTCGCCACGATTGGCGACGAATAACCCTCTCCGACCTCTACGCGCCAGACGCGCTTGAACGACTCCGGCCAGGTCGCGGGAGTATTTTTAGCGGGCACGATCCCGTCGCGCGCAGGGCCACGCCATTGCGTCCAATCCTGCGCGTATGCCGCCTGCGCGAATAGAGTTGCGAAGGCGACGACCAAAGCAGACAGCTTTCCCACCCGCCGCGCACGCGAGACTTTATCGTTGCGTTGTGTGTTCATCTTGCTTCCCCTTCACCTGTCGAGTTGCTCATAAATTATCTTAAACGCCTCGCCTCAAAGCGAAGGGCTTGAACCACGAAATCACACGAAACGACACGAAAACAGACGGCCATGTTTCGTGTCGTTTCGTGTGGTTTCGCGGTTTCGCCTTTTCATGCTTTTGCTCAACGAGACTGTTTCCACTCTTGCGTGAGCTACTTCGCCGCTTTGAAAATTTTACCGTTCTTCATCACGAAGTTGACCCGCTTCAAGGTCGAGATGTTGTCGAGCGGATTCTCCGGCGTGGCGATGATGTCTGCAAACTGTCCCGCGCTGATCGCGCCGCGCTGTTGTTCGACGCCGAGCAGGCGCGCCGCGTTCGGGATGAGCGCGCGCAGAATATCCTTCGGCGGGATTCCGGCTTCGACGAAGACATCTATCAGCGAGATCGTCCAGGTGCCGCGCGTTTCGTCGGGCGCGTAGAAGATGAGGTCGCTGCCGAAGGCGAGCGTGACCCCGATCTTGTGCGCGCGTCGCAGGCGGTCAACGCTCCGGTCGTGAAAACGTTTCGCCAACTCGGCGGGCAGGTCGTAAGCCAGCCAAGCCTTTTCGGTGAAGTCAGTGCTGACGAGCACGACGTTATTCTTCTTCGCCAGTTCCAAAGTCTCGTTCGACATCTCGAAGCCGTGTTCGATGGAAGCGACGCCCGCTTCGGCAGCGTTTCGCGCGCCCTGCTCCGTCACGCAATGCGCCGCGAGTTTCACGCCCATCGCCGCCGCTTCCGCCACCATGAACTTGATGTCGTCCACCGAATAGATGTAACGCTGGTCGTCAACGACGATCTTGATCACGCGTGCGCCGAAATGCACGTTCTCGCGGATGGCCTTGCGCATCTCGTCGCGCGTGTCGGCGTAGAAATATTCCGGCTCGCCGATGTCGCGGCGTTCGGGTTGGAGTTGATACTGGCCGCCGAAGGGCGCGATGATGCGTCCGGCGTTGATGATGGTGGGGCCGGGGATGAGTCCTTGATCAATCGTGCGGCGCAAATCGGTGGCGACGTAGTTGCCGTCGTTGCCCACGTCGCGGATGGTGGTGAAGCCTGAGTCGAGCATGTCGCGCGAATTGACGACGCCGTGGATGGCGCGCTCGGCGTTGGTGTGCGTCAAATCGTAGAAGTGTAGCGAACCGCGCTCGCGCCCGCGCCGGTTGATGAGAAACGCCATGTGCGTGTGGCAATCGAAGAGACCGGGCAAGACCGTCGCGCGTGAGAGATCGACGACGTTCGCCCCAGCGGGTATCTGCACGTCTGCGCCGACGGCCTTGATGCGCGCGCCTTCAACGAGGATGATCTGATTCGTAAGCGTCGCGCCCGTTTCCGGCACGACGAGTTTGCCCGCCTTGATAACCGTCACCTGCGGCGGCTGTTGCTGCTGCGCGCTCGCGTCAACTCCGTTGAGGACGAAGAGGAACACGAGGAGCAAGAGAAATCTTTTCATTTATTCCCTTTCGCTGATCACTGCGCTTTGAGATTGTATTTGGAGACCGGCCGAAAGCCTTCGCCCGCTTGATACATAGCCTTACGATTTAGCTCGCCGGAGGTTTCGGCAAAATGAAAGGCAGCCGGAAGAACGGACGCGACGCCAAAGAGTAATTTGAAACTCTGAAATGCGTCAATACGGATCAAAGCGTTCGCCGCCGCAGAAGCGGAGCGGCGCGCAGAGTTGACGCAGAGAAGTTCAACTCTCTGCGTCAACTCTGCGGCTTGGCTCCGCGTCTGCGGCGGTGAGCGTTGTTAGCCGGACTCAATCGCAAACGCTCATCGAATTT
>DASYMM010000011.1:0-5790 GCA_036009085.1 Pyrinomonadaceae bacterium
CAAAAACCTCTTGAACTTTCTAATGAATTCAATAAAAGAGTCGTTTTGTAGAATTCCAAAAGGCGAAGCTAACGGAGGAACGAGTTGTTTGGCGCGGCGTAAGAGCACAGTGTGCTACCCCTTGCCAGACAACTTGAAAATGAGTTTTTATATGTAACCCAGGCTATACAGAAGAAGGATACCTGCTATCGAGGTTATTATAAAAGAATATATCATAAAGGCGATAAACACGCCTTTAACAGTTTTCCTCATCTCTGGTTTCACTCGTCCCATTCGGCTGTTAAGTATTAGATATTCTGAAAGTTGCTCCATAGCTGCCTCGAACGGCTGTTGTAAATCAATCAATGTTATCGTCGGCACTAACGCCCTTCTGAAAAAAGGGAGGGCTTTTATTCCTTGATAGCGTGCTATGACCTCTGATAACGCTGCAAGTTCAGCCTGATCTTCTTCACCAAATTTTTTAGCATGCGAATGTATTACAAAGTCATCGAAAGCTTTTTTTAGTGACTTGTATAACTGCACTCCCTGTTCGTCCAGTGCGAGAACTACCGTATCTCTCCATTTACTAAATAGAAACTTCCCTTGTTCTTTCGCTTGTTCTATTTCAAATTGAACCCAACTAGATTCAACTGAATGCCTCGACGCTAGTAGTAAAAATATCTGTCGATTTTTTATAAGCTTGCTTAACTTCTTTTCCAATACGTAGGGCGGAATGACAACCCCCAAATCTATCCATATCCGAAAATGAAAACCTTTGAGTCTTGCCATTAATCTTTCAGCTAGTTCAGTATCTTTATGAGAGTAAGAAAAGAATACTTTAGCCCTGTTCGGCCTCAAGGCCAGGTAGCCAAAGATGACGAAAATCATTAAATTACCGGCGAAAAAAAACCAGAGCAAAGAGGTGGTGATTGAGTGCACGAGTTCGCCCCTAATATGAAGGTACTTACCGGTGAGCGCGCCAAGTACCGAATTATAATAAGACTGCACTATCAAGCATTGTCCGGTCTAATCCGCAAATCCCAGACTTTTACCGCTATCCACGGCCAAACTCAAACCTTGTTTTGAGGCATGACACAAATTCACCAAAAGGCCCAAGTGTGGAATTATCGTACATCTCACCTCCGGCGCACAAAATAAACCGAGACCCACAAGTTTCTGCCTTATAACGGTGGGCGTCGTGCGTTCGCGGGTGGGAAATTTTAAGCGGCGGCGGCGGGTTCGCCGGAGAGTTTGAGATGCGTGACCTGGTTCTTGCCGCTGTTTTTGACTTCGTACATGGCGTCGTCGGCCTGTTTGAGCATGACATCCACTGTGCGTGGGGCGGTCGTCCACGTGACGACGCCGATGCTGAACGTGATCGGCCAGCCGTACTCGCTGATCTTGTCCGTGACGTTGCGGAGCACGCGCGCGACGACGGCTTGCGCCGCCTCCTCGTCCGTCTCCGGCATGAGGATGACGAATTCGTCGCCGCCGAGTCGCGCCACCACGTCGATCTCGCGGATGTTGTTCTTGATCGTCTGCGAGACGCTGCGGAGCACTGTGTCGCCGATGCTGTGGCCGTAGCGGTCGTTGATCAACTTGAAATCGTCCACGTCCATGTAGGCGACGGTGAACGGATGCTTGTGGCGGCGGGCGCGGTTGATCTCCTGCTGCGAGGCTTCAAAGAAAGAGCGCCGGTTGATGACGCCGGTGAGATCGTCCGTGCGCGCGAGTTCGCGTTCGTGGTCGTGTGAGCGGCGGAGCGCGGAGACGAAATAGGTGACGAAGAGGAAACCGCCGAGCCACGCGATAGAGTTGAAATAGAGGATGGAGGGGCGCGCGTCGAGATGGCCTTGCATGTGTTCGGTCAAAAAATGTCCGGCTGCGCTGGCGAGCGAGACGAAGATCGCGGCGCGGCGTCCGACGAGCCACGCGACGAGCGAGACGGGCAGCACATAAAAGAGCGCGATGGAAAAACCCGGCCCGGCCAGATAATTGATAACGCTTTGCAGGGCGACAAGCAGAATTCCGAGCGTGATGAGGAATGTTTTTGAACGTTGTCCGAGCCGATCCAGGATCGTCATAAAAACTTTTCTCCGAGCGGTCTGGGGGTAAACGCTGAGAGCAGGTTGGCAAAACGAGCCAGAGTTTAACCTTTTGCTTTGATGTCCGCATCAAGTTTTTGGTTTGTCGGAAACTTCACGCAGGCGTCACGCTCTACCGCAACTCATTCACACTCCCGCGAGCGCATGTTAGACTTTTAACTATGGTGAATCGCCGCGACGGCAGCCCGAGTTTTTGCCCGATCCAATCTTTCGTACCGACCCTTCCATGAAAAACTGTCCACAATGCGGCAGCAGTTATGAGAACGCGGTGACGTTTTGCCCGCGCGACGGCGAAGTGCTGGAAGAACTGGCCGAAGAGATGGTCGGGCGCGTGCTCGACGGGCAGTACGAGATCGAATCCTTCATCGCGCGCGGCGGCATGGGCACGCTCTACTCGGCACGCCACATCCTCCTGGGCGACCGCGTGGCGATCAAAATGCTGAAACCCGAAATGCGCAGCAACGCGGAATGGCTGCGTCGCTTTCAGCGCGAAGGACGCGCCGCTCGTCGTTTTCGCCACCCGAACGCCGTCACGGTCTATGATCTGCGCACGAGCGCGGACGGCCTCACCTACATGGTGATGGAATACGTGGAAGGCCATTCGCTCGATCAAGAGTTGAAGCAGCGCGGGCGTCTGTCGCCCTCGGAGGCGTGGGAGATTCTCGAACCCATCGTGAGCGCGCTCGAAGCGGCACACGCGCAGGGCGTCGTCCATCGCGATCTCAAACCCGAGAACGTGATGATCAACCGCACGGCGGCGGGCGAACTGCAAGTGAAACTCTTAGACCTCGGCATCGCCAAACTGCACGACGTGGCGGAGACGCGCGCGGGCGACGGCGGCACGTCGCTCACGCTGGCCGGACAAATTCTCGGCACGCCTTATTACATGTCGCCCGAACAATGGGGCGACCCCTCGCGCGACGGCCACGCGGAGATTGACGGCCGCGCAGACATCTACAGCCTCGGCGTGATCTTCTACGAACTCGTCACGGGCGAAAAACCATTCACCGGCTACACGCTCGGCGAGTTGCAACAGGCGCACGTCAGCCAGCACAAGCCGCTGTTGCACGAGGTCGCGACGGGCGTGACGCCGGAGTTTGCGCGTGCGGTCGAACGCGCGATGGCGAAAGACCGTGCGGATCGTCCGGCGACGGCCAGCGTTTTCGCAGCGGAGATTCGCGCCGCGCTCGCCGCCACACACGAACCTCAACACACCCCGCACGCGGCTAGAGGCGACGGCGCATCTGCCGCAGCTGTCGTGCTGCCCGACCTCGAATCCTCGCAGACGCTCATACGCGAGAAGATCGTCTCGACCGCCGCGCCGCGCGCACAGGTTGAGACCGTCCCACAGTCAGCTTCCGCGTCGAACAAGACGACCTACGAGACACAGGCCATCGCGCAACCCGCGAAGCCACACGCGAAGCCTTTGCCGGTTGCGCCCGCGCACGTTCACTCGCCGAAGGCGGCGCAGGCGGCTGAGCGTTCGACGTTCAAGTTGCTCGCGGGCGGCGCGCTCGTCGTGCTGCTCCTCATTGGCACGGTCGCGGGCGGGTGGTTTGTGTGGAAGCGTTTGGGGGCGAGGAATGAGAAGCGCGCAGGCGTCGTTTCTCCGGCGGGCGCGGCGACGAGCGAGCCGCCCGCGCGTTTCGAGTTGATCAACTACTGGCTCGAAGCCTTCGACGACGCGGGAGGGGTCGAGGGGCGACGCATCGCTGCGAAAGTTTTGTCTCTGCGTTCGGGGCAGCAATTCAAGTTTCACTTCATGCCGCGCGAACGCGGCTATCTCTACATCATCGGGCCGGGCGACGGAAATGCGACGAAGACTTTTTTGACCGCGCGGCCAATCGGCGTGCTCAAATCGAACCTCGCGCTCGCGGACGCGGATTTCGTCTTTCCTTACGGCGCAGACGAAGTGCTCGAACTCGATAAAAATTCGGGCACGGAAGAATACCTCGTCATCTTTTCGCACACGCCTCTGCTCGCGCCCGCGTTTCTGGCAGAGCGCGCGGGGCGCGAACTCTCGCCCGCAGAGTTGAAGGAGTTGGAAGATTTGCGTGCGCGCGCGAAAACCGCCGCGCCGGTCGCGGACGTAAAAGAAGTGAGCGCGAATGATGGAGGGGCGGCAGCAGAGGGCGGCGCGGCCTCGCTCGTCGTCTCCGTGGCGTCGGCGAACGCGCCCGTCGAACCCGTCATCTTTGATATACGCATCGAGCACCATTGATTCCGCGCGCGTCGCACGGCATGTACGACGCGCCCGACGCGCCTGATGCGCCCGCTCTCGATTGCCCCTCGCGTCTCTCTCTGGTAGTGGAAGGAGAATTTCCGAATATGCGTCTCAAACCTATCGCGCTGAAACTTCTCTGCGCCGCGCTCGTCGCCATCTGCGCTCAATTCGTCGTGCTCGCAAGCAGCGCGCAGGCCGCGCAGCAGCAGCCACAGGCGCAGGACGAAGGCGTCGTGACGCGCGGGGCGTTTCTCACGACGCGCCCGAAGTCTGCGAGTAAAGGCGGCAAGACGGCGAGCGGGGAAATCGCTGCGTCAATCACGACGCCGGATAAGAAGAACGCCGCGCCGGTCGCGTCGGGCGCGTCGCCTAACAACGCGAAGAAGGGCGGCGGGAAAGCTACCGCGAGCGCGAGGCCGAAGAAGGGCGCAAGCAAAAACGCGAACCCTAACGGGACGGAAGAGAACGCGGACGCAAAAAACTCCGGCGAGACTAATTCCGGCGGCGCGAATCCGAACGTCGCTTACAACGCCGCCGCGTCGAAGCCGCGACCGATTGGTCTGGGCTACACGCTCTTTACGCTCGGCGACAACGGCGAGGCCGTGCGCACCGATCCGACGCGGCAGTTTCGCACCGGCGAAGGCATACGCATCGCGCTCGAAACCAACACGGACGGCTACCTCTACATCTTCCACACCGAAAACGACGGCCAGCCTTCGATGATCTTTCCCGACGCGCGACTGAACGGCGGCAGCAATCTCGTCAAAGCGCACGTCCCATACGAAATCCCTTCGAGCCAGGAAGCCACGGAAGCGATGCGCTGGTTCGTCTTCAGCGACCCGCCCGCCGCAGAGCGTCTCTACATCGTGCTCACGCGCCAGCCGCTTCCAAATGTGCCGACGGGCGGCACGCTCGCCGATTATTGTTTCGACAAGCAGCACGAATGCCCCTGGCATCCGGCGTCGGCGATGTGGACAGAACTCAAAGGCGCGCAGGAGCGCGAGCAGGTGGCGGTGAGCCGCGTGGCGGATCAAGGACGCGCGCAGACGGCCGACGAGCGCGAGGCGACTACGCGTGGCCTCGGTCTCGGCGCGGGCGCGCCGTCGCCCTCGGTCATACGCATGACCGCGTCTTCAAATTCAAAGATGCTCGTCACGACCATTGATTTGATTCACAAATAGGTGGTGTCCTGATTTGATTTCTTCTCTGTCCCTCCTCTTGTGTCTGTGGTGAATGCCGGTTGAGCAAGCATTCACCACAGAGACACAGAGGACACGGAGGGGGCACAGAGGAAAGCTAAAACCGGCACACTACTCAGAAGTAATTATGGAGACAGTTATGAAACCCCGAAGCTTTATCTTGGCCGTCGCGCTCGTCGGCTCTGTCGCCGTTGCGCCATTCCATTTCGCCGTCTCTTCGACGGCAACGCGCGCGGCTCAGGGTGAGCAGCCGCAGGCAGCAGCGATGCCTGCGGGAACGGAG
>DASYMM010000012.1:0-12959 GCA_036009085.1 Pyrinomonadaceae bacterium
AATCATCAATGATGCAATAAATTATGGTCGTGTGATCGATCACCGCTCCCCTCCTACTTTCGTTTGGCGACGAAGTGGAGGGGATTTTCCTTTGCTTCTCAAAGAACTGGCAAACTGCTAACTAGCAACTTGGATTATTTAGGAAGAACCTGCCAGCGCGAGATGGGCGACGGTTTCGACGTGGTGGGTCTGGGGGAAGATGTCGAAGGCGGCGAGGGAGTCGAGTGTGTAGCCGGCGGCGAGGAGGGCGCGGAGGTCGCGTGCGAGGGTGGCGGGGTCGCAGGAGACGTAGGCGATATGTTGAGGGCGGAGGGCGAGGATGCCGGAGAGGGTTTCGGGGTCGGCGCCTGCGCGCGGGGGGTCTAGGAGGAGGAAGTCGGCGGGCGTGAGAGTCGCGGCGTTCTGCTCAAGCCAGGCACCGACGCGCGCGGTTTTGATCTCGGCGTTGTTTGCGAGCCGGGCGTCGGCGAGGTTGAGTCGCGCGAAGGCGGTGGCCGCGGCGTTGCCTTCGACGCCGACGACGCGTGCGTAGCGGCGTGCGAGCGGGAGGGTGAAGAGGCCGACGCCGCAGTAGAGATCAATGGCCGTCGCGCCGCCGGTCGCGTGTTTGAGCGCGGCGTGGAGGAGCGGTTCGAGCAGGGCGTGGTTGATCTGGAAGAAGCAGCTTGCGTCGAAGCGATAACGCTCGCCCGCAAGTATGCGAAAGCGTTCGGCGGCGTCCGCTGCTTCGAGCGGCGGGAGGAGCGAGACGCCGTCGTCGCCCGCGACGGCTTGAAATTCTTCCGTCTCGTCAAACTCTCCCGCGGCGAGCGTGGCGCGCAGGTGCGAGAGTTTAGTTTGCACTTCGGGCAGGACGACGGGGCATTCCGCGACATCGCAGACGCGGTGCGAGGCGAGTTCGTAGTAGCCGAGGAATTGGCGCACGGGGTCGTGCTGCCAGCGTGCGCGCGAGCGATAACGCCAGACGGCGGGCGACGGCATGACGGAGATGCTCGCGGGCGGTTCGATACGCGCGATGCGACGCAGGCAGTCGCGTATGATCTCGGCCTTGGCTTCCAGTTGCGCTTCGTAGGTCAACTGTTGGAAGTCGCAGCCGCCGCAGCGTCCGAAGTACGGGCAGGGCGGTTCGACGCGCACGGGCGCGGGCGTGATGATCTCCAAGATAGACGCGAAGGCCACTTTGCCGCGCACGCGCTCGACGCGCACCCGCACGCGATCACCGGGCGCGGCGAGCGTGACGAAGAGCGTGTGCCCTGCGGCGTGCGCCAGCCCCGCGCCGCCCGGCACGATGCGCTCGATCTCGACTTCGACTTCTGCGCCCGCGCCGAACGCGCCTTCGACGCGTGGCGAATCGGGGCGCGGACTGCGCTGCTTCGGCTGCCTTTTCATGTGTGTGGAATTATCCCGCGCGGGTTAGAGATAGAACAAGCTCAGGCGCGGCAAGTTGGCTTCTTCGCGCAGGAGTTTTGCGAGCAGGCTATCGAGCGTCTGTTCGTAGGTGGCGCGCTCCATGCGCTTGCGATAGGGTTCGAGCTGCACGGCGGCTTCGGCGCGGCGCGCGTCGAGTTTGGCGGGCGCGAGTTCGGCGCGCAGGGCGCGGTCGAGCAAGTTTTCCAGATCGTTCAACGCGCCTTCGAGTTGTTCCGCGTCGGGTCGCGCGGCGGCGGCGAAATCTTTTTCCAACTCGGAGAGGCGCGCGGCGGCACGCGCGAGCGCTTCGCTCAACTCGCCCGCGCCGCGCTGACTCTGCTCCGCAGAAGCGCGCTCCAAACGCGCGCGGCTCTCCGCCAGATGCCCCGCGATCACTGCGCGCGGGAACGGCAACGCGCCGTTGCCCGTCGCAGCGGACGGCTCATCCTGCGCCGGAGCCGTCGTCGCGTCCGTCGCCGCAGAAGAGCCGCCGACCTGCGATTCGAGCCACTCGGCATACTGCGCCTCGACCTCCTCCTGACAATAAAAGAGCGACTTGACACTGCGCCGCCGCGGCTTCGCCTCGTATGAATCGAACGACTGCTCGACCCCCCTCAAGACGATATGCAGCGGCACGCCCCGCGCCTTCCAACCCTCGATCAAAGCCCAATCCAACGGACTCAACAACAAATGTTTCCCCCGCCGCCGGATAAACGCATCTTCGATTTCCGTGAAGTAATTAAAGTAGTTCAAGTTTCAGGTTTCAGGTTTCAAGTTTCAGGTCTGAGGTTTCCGTTTCTTTGTCTTGAACTTGAAACCTGAAACCTGAAACTTGAAACTCATTTCGTCATTTCATAAATCAACCGCAAGCCTTCGAGCGTGAGCGTGTCGTCAACGGTTTCGATGAGTTCGGAGCCGGTGGCGATGAGCGGGGCGAGGCCGCCGGTGGCGACGACGCGCACATCGCCGCCTAGTTCCTCGCGCATCCGGCGCAGGATGCCGTCAACGAGTCCGACGTAACCGTAGTAGAGACCGGATTGGATCGCGCCGTTGGTCGTCGAGCCGATGACGGCTTGCGGGCGTTTGATCTCGACGCGGGGCAGGCGCGCGGCGCGTGCGAAGAGCGCGTCGGAAGAGATTTGGATGCCGGGCGTGATGACGCCGCCGAGATATTGTCCCGCAGTGTTGACGGCGTTGAACGTGGTCGCCGTGCCGAAGTCAACGACGATGACGGGCGCGCCGTACTTGTGCCGCGCGGCGACGGCGTCAACGATCCTGTCCGCGCCCACGTCCGAAGGCGGCTGATAGAGAATCTCCATGCCCGTGCTCGTGGTGTGATCTATGAAGAGCGGTGAGAGGTGAAAGTAAGTTTCCGCCATGCGCTTGACCGTGAAGTTCAACTGCGGCACGACCGAGGCGGCGGCGACGGCGTTGATCTCCTTGAAGTCCAGCCCTGCGAGCGCAAACAGGTTGCGCGCGAGCACGCCGTACTCGTCCACCGTGCGCCCGCGCTCCGTCGTCAGACGCCAGTGCGTGACGAGCCGCTCGCCGTCATACACGCCGAGCGAAGTGTTCGTGTTGCCGACATCTATCACCAGTAGCATAAAGTGACGCCCTGCCTCATCCTCTCTGCTCTAACACTTCCTCAATCGCGTCGCACGCTGCGACCTCGCCGCGCTCGGCCTGCACGCGCCGCCCGGTCTCCGCCGCGTTAGTCTTATAACTTTCATCGCTCAAGATAGCACGCAATTCTCGCGTCGCGCTCGCCGCGTTGTATTGCGTTCGCGGCAACATGCGCCCGCAGCCCAAGCGCGCAACACGCGCCCCGTTGTCGAATTGATCGTGGCTGAACGGGACGACGAGCGCGGGGCGACCTGAGCGCAAGCCCTGTCCCGTCGTGCCGACGCCGCCTTGATGCACGACGGCGCGTGCGCGCGGCAACAGTTCGCCGTAGGGCGCGTATTCAAAGGCGGCGACGCCTGCGGGCAGCGGCTCCGCCTGCCGGTTGCGTTCGTGGCCGATGAGCAGGAGCGCGCGTTGACCCAGCGCGCGTGCGGCGGCGACGGACTCGCGGTAGAAATCTTTAGCGACCCAGATGGCCGACGAGCCGAGCGTGAAGACGACGGGCGGTTCGCCCGCGTCGAGAAAACTTTTGAGGTCGGGCGAGAGGCCAACGTCTCCTTTGTCGCCCGCCATGTCCCGGCGGTCATAAAACGGAAAGCCTGTGATGCGCGTGTTGGGCGGCCAGTCGGGTTGCGGCTCGGCCATGACGCGCGAGAAGAGCGCGAGCACGAGCGTCGGCGAATGCTGTCCTTCAAAGATCGGGTGCGCGCTCGTCGCAGGTAGACCGACATCTGCGCGCAGTCGGTTCACGGCCTTCAAGAGCGATGCGGCCTTCCACCTGCCGAGCCGCATGATGGCACGACCGAAGACGGGATGAAGTGTCATCAGTCTGTGCAGCGCGGGCAACTGCGGCGGCACGGGCGGATCATAGACGGAGAGCATTGAGGCCGGAGCGAGCACGCTCGACACCCACGCGATGCCCGTCTGCTCCACGATGAGCGGCGCAGGAATTGAGAGCGGATGCGTGACGAACAGGTCAGCCCCGCGCACTGCCGCGCTCAAGTCTTCATAAGTGTCTCGCAGGTGCGGGAGGATGAAGGTATTCATCACCTCCTCCGTGCCCGTGCGCGCGTCCATCAGCTTTTCCAACAATCGGCTGATCACTTCCGGCTCGTCGTAAGACGGCACGACGGGGCGCACCGGATGAAATTCGATTCCGAGCGCAGCCATCTTCTCACGATAAATCTCCGACGTGGCAATGACCGGACGATGCCCCCGCGCCTTCAACTCAAGCGCGATGGCGACATAAGGATGCACGTCGCCGAACGAGCCGAAGGTGGAAAGGATGATGCGCTTGCTCTTCATAGTCTTATAAAAAGTGACGAGTGACGAGTGACGAGTTAAGACAGATGTAGCTCTCGACTCTCTCCTCGTCCGCGCCTTCAATTCGAGCCATCGTTTTCTTCTCCTGTTCTCTCGCGCAAGGCTTGCACGTCGCCCGCGCGCACGAGCCGCGTCTCGCCCGTCGCGGTTTCGACGCGCAGCGCGCCGTCCGGTTCAAGGCCGCGCGTCGTGCCTGTGAAAACGTCCGTCGCCGTGTGGACGCGCACGCGTTTGCCTTCGGCGTAAGAGGAGTTGGCCGACCAATCCCTGTTGATTTCGCTCTGACCGGAGGCGTGCGCGTGGAGTTGCGCGTAGCGTGTCGCGAGTTGTTTGCAGAGCGCGGCGAGCACGCGTTCAGCGTCCGCCGCTTTGCCCGTCGCGCCCTCGACTGAGGTGGCGTGCGCCCCCAACTCCGGCGGGTAGGCGCGCTCGCTCAAGTTGATGCCGATGCCGAGGATGCACGCGCGCCCCTGTTTAGTCTCGACGGTTTCGGCGAGGATGCCACAGAGTTTTCGTCCTTCGGAGAGGATGTCGTTCGGCCACTTGATGTCTGTCTCCAGCGCGCACGCCTCGCGCAACGCGTCCTTGACGGCGAGCGCGGCCATCAGCGTGATGAACGGCCACGCCTCCAACTTCAGACGCGGGCGCAGGACGATACTGAAATAGAGACCCGCGCCGGGCGGCGACGCCCACACGCGCTCCTGTCGCCCGCGCCCGCGCGTCTGCTCGCCCGCCACGACGCACAAACCTTCCGCCGCGCCGCGCACGGCCTGACTCGCCGCCTCCGTGTTGGTCGAAGGCAGAGAATCGTAACGCAGGATCGTCGGCTGAAAGAGGTCGGCCATCAATCGGTCTTACCACTCGTCTCGCGTTCGTCTCAAATTCATCTTATGCGAGCGGGGATTGACGGACAACGCGCGGGCGTGAAAAATTGTCGCGCACGCTCACCGCCGGCTACGAGATCATCGAACTCTGGGACGAACTCTACTTCGGCGGCCAACCGATCTGGAGCAAACACGACGCGCCCAACGACCTCCAATGGGACTTCGCCGGAATCCTCATCGGCGCAGGACTGGCTTACGTAGTTCTGCGGCGTGGGCGACGCGTCGAAGCGGCGTTGGCAAGTTGATGCGGTCGCTTATTAAGGCGTCCACCACCGCAGACACAGAGAACACAGAGGGGGCACAGAGTAGATTCAAACTCTCTGTGCCCCCTCTGTGCTCTCTGTGTCTGCGGTGGTGGACGCTTTTTCTCAGCCAAGCACGCCGCGAAACTTCGATGCGCTTGTGGCGTAACCGGGAAAGACTTTCTTCAAGTCGGCGTTGCCGAGATGCTTCTGCGCGACTTCGCCGAACACGTCGCGGAAGTCGGTCGTCAAGGCGAGGTCGCGCCCGTCGTAGAGTTTGTCCGCGCTTAGTCCCGGCCATTCGCCGTACACGCGCCCGCCGCGCGTCGTGCCGCCGATGATGAACATGGCGTTGGCGTGGCCGTGATCCGTGCCGCGATTGCCGTTCTCTCTCACCGTGCGCCCGAACTCCGACATCGTGAGGATCACAACATCGTCCATGCGCTCTGCGCCGAGGTCTGTGTAGAGGGCTGTGATGCCGTTGCCGAACTCCGTCAAACGCAGAGCGAGTTGACCGCGCGCGCCGCCTTCGTTGACGTGCGTGTCCCAACCGCCGACCTCCGTGAATGCGACTTCGAGGCCGACGCCCGCTTTGACGAGTTGCGCGATCTGCAAGAGCGCGTTGCCGAAGGGCGTGCGCGGATACTGCGCGCCGTTCTCCGGTTTGTACTGCGCGGGATTGACCCGCTTCAAAAAGGCGATGGCCTCAAACGTCTCCTTGCCCGTGCCGCGCAAAGCATCGTTCGCCACGCCCTCGTAGATGTCCTCGAAGCCGCCCTGCACCGTCTGCGAATATTGCCCTGCGCGGATCGAGAAATCCGCGAGGTTGGAGATGGCGAGCGCGGGCGCGCGTCCCTGCATCGCGCGCGGCAAATTCTGCGCGAACGCGACGCCGCGAAACGGCGACGCTTTCGGATCGACTCGCGCCTGCAAGTAACGATTGAGCCAGCCGTCCGGCGTTGACTTGACGCCGGGCGTGCCCGCTTCCATGTAATCCTGCGCGTCGAAGTGCGAGCGCGTGTTGTCGGGCGACCCGGCGGCGTGCACGATGGCGAGCCGCTTCGCATCCCACACAGGCTTGAAGCCGTTGAGCGCGGGATGCAAACCGAAGAATCCGTCGAGATCGACGACCGACTCACCAGCCACCGCTTTCCCCGGCTGCGTGATGGCGATTGACGGGCGCAACGCGTAATAGTTCTTCTCGCCGTGCGGCACGACCATGTTGAGGCCGTCAACCGCGCCGCGCTGAAAGATGGCGATCAAGGTCTTGCGCCGCCCGACCGCGTTCGCCTTCAACCCCTGCGCCGCCACCACGCGCTGCAAAAACGAAGGTGACGCGCCCACCAACCCCACGCTCGCCAACGCCACGCCCCCCGACTTCAAAAAGAATCTACGGTTCATCTTCATAACCTCTCTAAAGCAGTGACGAGTGACGAGTGACAGGTGACAAGTTGAAGCAAAAGAACTTGTCTTAACCTCATCACGCGTCCTTCGTTACTTGTTCCATGTCTTTCACTCGTCACTTGTCACTCGTCACTTGTCACTGTCTTTGAAACTCGGGTGAGCCGAGGAGCAATGCGGCGATGCGCGCCGCGTCGGAGATCGGCGCGTTGATGTTAGCGGCCATCTCGCGCCGCGCGCCGCGCCGACCGCCACCGCGCGCCATCATCGAATCGTCGTCGTTCATCTCGCCCGTCGCTACCATGGCAGAGTTGGACGTGCTCGCGGCGTTCGTCGTTGTTACGACAGTCGTCGCGGAGGCTTCGTTCAACTGTTTCAAGAGCGCGGCTTTCGTCCGTTCCGACATATCGCCCTGCAAGATGACGGCGGCGAATTGCTCGACGAGGCGCGACTTGTCCGCGCCTGTGCCACCCGCGCCGTTGAAGCGCGCGAGGTCAACGCGTGTGCCGTTGATGCGGTTGCCGACGAGGGCGAGCGCGAAGTTCAGGCGTTCGAGGAGCGCGCCCGTGTTGACCCAGTGTTCGGCGGTGTCGGGGTAGCCGGTCGGCGCTTGATATTGATAGAGCGGCTCGCCCATGCGCGCGATCCATTGATGCAGGGCGGGCGCGCCCGTCGTCTCGCCGCCGAGCGCGCGCACCGCGCTGATGGCGAGTTCAAAAGGCGTCTTGATCTTCGCGCGGTAGTTCTCCGGCGCGTTGAATTCGGGCGACGCGAACAGGGCGCGCAGGGTCGCGCGGATGTCGCCGTCCGACTTCGCGTAGGCCGCGGCCACGCGTTCGACTAAGGCGGGCGTCGGGTTGTCCGAGACGAAGCGGCGCGCGAGTTTCGTCGCGATGAACTTCGCCGTCGCGGGATGCTTCGAGAGGATGTCGAGCACCGCGAGGCCGTCGTTGATGCCGCCGCCCGCGGGAATCTTGTGGCCGAGCACGAGCTTTTCGCCGTCGTCGTGGAGGCGCGGGTTGAAGTAGAACGTCCCGGCGCGTTCGAGCAGCGGCGCGCCCGCCGCGTCTGCCGGCATCGCCATCGGGTTGCCGCCGCGCGGCGCAAAGATCGTCCAGCCGGTGAAGCAGCGCGCCACTTCCTGCACGTCCTTCTGCGTGTAGCCGCCTTCGACGCCGAGCGTGTGCAACTCCATCAACTCGCGTGCGTAGTTTTCGTTGATGCCGCGACGCATGCGTCGCGGTTGCTGCGGCGCGGGCGTTTGAGATTGCTGCTGTGCGGGCATCTGCTGCGCGTTCTGCGCGTTCGACTCTTCGCGCATCAATTCGCGGCGACGATTCATGCGGGCGGCGCGTCGCGGCTGCGTTCCCTGTCCCGCGTCGCCCGCTGCGCCGCCCGTCTGTGGATTAGTTAAATTCTCGAAGAGACGACGCATGCGCGGGCGGTTAGCATTTTGTCCGGCGGTCGGGCTGACGCTCTGAAAGTTGTCGAGATAGAAAAGCATCGCGGGGCTTTGCGCCGTCGCCAGCAGCAAATCTTTAAACTTGCCGAGCGTGTGCGGGCGAATGGCGTCGCGGTCGTAGGAAACCAGAAGCCAGCGATCCGCGCCCTTGTTGGCATAGACGTTGAAGTGGTTCGACCAGAAATCAACCAGCACTTCCTGCAACTGCCGCTCGCTGTACGTCGCGCGCAGGATGCGCGACGCCTGCAACTCCGCCGTGATGCGCGCGGGCTGCAACAAATTGTTCTCCCGGTAATACTCCTGTATCGCCTGACGATAATCCCTGCGCGCTTCGTTCGCCGCCGCTTCGCCGCCGTTCGCCTGCTTCGCCATCTCGTTCGACATCGCGCCGTCCGCATCCATCTTCGCGCCCGCATCTTTTTTCGACGCAGACGCCGCCGCAGCGTCGCCGCCCTTGCGATTGTCGCGCGCTTCTGCGAGGTCTGCGGGGAGGCTTCCCTGTCGCTGCAACGCGCGCAGGAGTTGACCCGGCTGCGGGTATTTTTTGTAAAGCTCGGCGGTCGTCATCCAGTAAGACGGAAGGTTGCGCAGCTTCGCTTCCACGCCCGCGTCCGCGATCTTTTCAGGTTCGAGTTGCGCTTCGACGTAACGCTCAAGCCCCATCTGCCGCACGCGCTCCACGTCGCCGGGGCGCGCGCCGAAACCGAGCCGACCGAGCACATGCGCGATGCGCTGCTCCTCGCTCAAACGCGCAGCCTTAGACGCCGACGACTGCGGCTGCTGCTGCGCGCTCGCGCCCGGCGACGCGACGAACGATCCGGCGACGAGCGCACACGCGAGCGAAAAAGCCGTCGCGCGGCGTGCGAGCGGGGCGACAAAGTTAAGCGATCTGGCAGTAAAATTTTTCATAGCAGTAACTTGAAGAAATCAATATCCGGTTAAATAACCTAGCCTTTAAGTAGTTTTCCCGACCGGAAAAGGACTGACGAGTTTTAGACGCGCCGCAGGGTGAAATGGTTGAATAAATTGGAGGCGGGAAAGCATTCACCGCAAAGGCGCAGAGCCAGGCCGCAGCGGGGGCGCAGAGATTTGAATATATAAGAGCAGTTCACAAAACTTAAACAGGCAAAGCCGTGAACCACGAAACCACACGAAACGGCACGAAATCAGATTCGTGTTAGTTCGTGTGGTTTCGTGGTTACGGGTTTTGTTAGTCGCTCTAAGTCTCCGCGTATCTCTGCGGCTCGGCTCTGCGCCTCTGCGGCGGTGAGTCTTGAATTCCTAATTCCGAACGGGGCGCGGGAAGCTGGCGGGGCTGCGGTTGCCCTGCCTGTCCACAGCGCGCACGCCGAAGAAGTAGTTGTCCTTCGACATGCCCTTCACCGTGTAACTCGTCGCGTTGCCCACGGCGAGCGCGTGCGTCCAGACGGGCGAAGTCGTCTCGCGCCAGACGACTTCGTAGCCCGCGAGATCGTCTTCCGTGTTCGCAGTCCACTGTAGGTCGGTGTCGTTTGTGAGGCGGCGCGTGAGGAGGCCGACGCCTTTCGGGCGCGCGGGGGCGCGTGCGAGCGTGGCGAGCGAGGCGGCGTTGATGCGCGCGACCTGTGCGACGTAGCCGTAGTCAACGAACTCGGGCAGGTCGCCGTAACGGATTCCGTTTTCGGTGCGGACGTTTTGATGCTGGTGCGTGTAGTCCTCGTTCGGCTCGGTGAAGCGCACCGCCGCGAAGCCGCGTTCGAGAAACGGGATGTGGTCGCCGCCGCGCAGATAACGGTCGCGACGGTAGATCATTTGCACGTCGAAGGCGGGCATGTAAGCTGCGCCGACGGCTTTGATGAAGCGCGCGAGTTGGCGCGCGTTGGAATCGTTTTCGCCGCCCGTGCCGCGCCTGACGTTGGCCTCTTCCGCCGTCTCGTTCGTGGGCACGCCTTCGGAGAAGACGCGCACGGTGTTGCGGTCGCGCACGCCGTTTCCGCCTAAAGAGTTGCCGACGATGTCGTTCGTAAACATCGCTTCGATGTTCAAATTATTCTGCCTGGCCTGTTCCGCGTAGTAGGTTGCGCCGAGCAAGCCCTGCTCCTCGCCCGCCACGGCCATGAACACGATAGTCGCGTCGAACTCACGACGCGCCATCACGCGCGCCATCTCGACCACGGCGGCGACGCCCGATGCGTCGTCGTTCGCCCCCGGCGCGTCGCACACGGCATCGGTGGGGCTAGAGCACATCGAATCGTAGTGCCCGCTCACGACGTACATGCGCGCAGCGGATGAGGCTTGCGTGCCACGGAGCGTCGCCACGACGTTCGAGAGCCGCGTCGGTTCGGGCACGCGCGCCGCCTTCGCCTGCTCGAAAGACTGCAACTCGACGGTGAACCGCCCGCCCGCCGTCTGCGCGATCTTTTCAAACTCACTTTTGAGCCAATCGCGCGCCGCGCCGATGCCGCGCGCTGGGTTGTCCTGCGCAGAGAGCGTGTTGCGCGTGCCGAAGGAGACGAGCTTTCGCACCGTGCGCTCGATGTTGCGCGGATCGATCTCCGAGACGATGCGCGCGACATCCGGGTCGCGGCGCAAGGCGCCGGACGTTGCGGCGGCGACGGGCGAAGCGGCCGCCCTCCGGCGCGCGGCGTCGCCTCTGCGCTGCGCGTGTGCGGCGACCGGCGCGAAGTGGAAACCTGAGATGAGTAAGAGGCCGGCGATGATTGACGCGCACGCGGCGCGCAGGCTGCTAGAGTTTTTCGACATGAGAATTTTGCCCCTCGCGCGTTTGTTCGGAGTGTTCGGAATTTGAGTTTGTTTCAAAAACATTCTGGCGTCTCCCCTTTGCGCCTTTGCGCCTCCAGCGTGAGACTAATGCTTGCCAAAGAATTAACTCGCGGTGGAGGCGTCAAGAAATCATAGAGCGAGTTTTGCAAACTACTCTTACTTTGCGCGGTCGCGCTCGACGAGCAGGCGGCGCAGGATTTTGCCGGAGGCGGACTTCGGAATCTGCTCGATGAATTCGAGGCGGCGAATCTTTTTGTAAGGCGCGACGCGTTCGGCGACAAAGACCATCAACTCTTCCTCCGTCAGCGCGTCCGCGCCCGCTTTGCGGACGACGAAGGCTTTCGGCAGTTCGCCCGCTTCCTCGTCCGCGAGCGGCACGACCGCCGCGTCCGCGACCTGTGGGTGCGCGAGCAGCAACGCTTCGAGTTCCGCCGGGGCAACCTGCATGCCTTTATATTTGATCAACTCTTTCAGGCGATCCACGATGAAGAAATGGCCTTCGTCGTCGCAGTAGCCGATGTCGCCCGTGTGCAGCCAGCCGTCTGCGTCAATCGTCGCGGCGGTGGCTTCGGGGCGGTTGAGATAGCCCTTCATCATCTGCGGCCCGCGCATGCAAATCTCGCCTTCCTGCCCGCACCCTAAGGCCGCGCCCGTCTCCACGTTCACGATCTTGCATTCCGTGCTCGGCACACACTGGCCGATTGAACCGTAGTTTGACCAGTCAAGCTCGGACGGCGTGAGGTGTATGGCCGGGCTGGTTTCCGTCATGCCGTAGCCCTGACGTATGGAGCAGCCGAGCCGCTCGCTGCACGCCCGCGCGAGTTTTTCGCTCAGAGGAGCCGCGCCGGAAAAGAGCGTCTTGAGTTTCGAGAGGTCGTAGTTGTCAACAGACGGATGCTGCGCGAGCGCGAGCATGATCGGCGGGACGACGTGCGCGAGCGTGACGCCGTAGTCCTGCATGACTGTGAGGAACGATTCGAGATCGAAGCGCGGCATGACGACGATCTGCGCGCCCGTGTAGAGGCCGACGTTCATGATCACGACCATGCCGTAGATGTGAAACAGCGGCAGCACGCAGACGAGCGTGTCGTCTTCGCTGATCAGGTCGCACGCCTGCACTTGCAAGGTGTTTGCGATCAAATTGTCGTGCGTGAGCATCACGCCTTTCGGCAGCCCCGTCGTCCCGCTCGAATAAGGAAGCACGACCACGTCCTCGCGCGGATCAATTTCGACCTGCGGCACTTCCTGTCCTTCGTCTGCCCGTTCGCTTGCTCCTTCTTTTGCTCCTTCTTTTGCGTAGAGCGCGGCGAAGGGCGTCGCGCCCTCCGCTTCGCCGAAGACGAAAATTTCTTCGACGCCCGCTTGCGCGGCGGCCTTCGTCGCCTTGTCGAGCAACGCTGGCGTGGTGAGCAAATAGCGTGCGCCCGCGTCTTTGAGTTGGTGCGCCGTCTCTTCGACGTTGTAGATGGGATTGAGCGTCGTGAGCGTGCCGCCGATGAGCGAGACGGCGTGGAAGGCGACGGCGTATTCGGGGATATTGGGGCTGTAGATGGCGAAGACATCGCCTTTCCGAAACCCGCGCGCGGAGAGTCCGGCGGCGACCGCGTGAACTGAATCGAAAAGCTGCCGGTAGGTGATCGTGCGCCCGCTCGCGGCGTCAATCAGCGCGGGCTTGTCGCCGCGCGCACGCGCCCCCGCGAGCACAAACGGCGTGAGCGCAATGCCCGGAAGTTCAATCTTAGGATACGGACTGCGGAAGATCATCGAAAACCTCCAAGAACAGTGACGAGTGACAAGTGACCTTAAAACAGTGACGAGTGACGAGTGACGGGTGACAAGTTGAAAACGAAC
>DASYMM010000013.1:0-14386 GCA_036009085.1 Pyrinomonadaceae bacterium
TGAACCCTATGAATGTTCTTAATCCTTTCAACATTCTCCGCTAGTTGAGAGAAGTTTCCGCTGCGAAGAAAGTCCGTCGAGCGGCCAGAGGGCTTTGGACATTCCGAAGCCTCCGCCGCATGCGGGCGACTCTCCGCACGGCAAAATGGTGAGAAGACTAACAGGTCACAGCCGTGCGCGCTGTGGTCTGGGGGACGAGCGCAAACAATGTTGAGGTGCGCCCAGTAATGACTCGACTCTATCAAGGGAATGGGCAAGGAAACGGGCAAGGTTTGCTCCCCGCGGGAAATGGCTTCCGCCGGAGCGGCACAACCGATGCGCGCCCGCGTGATGCCAGTTCGCCGCTGGATAACTGGCGGCACGCAACCCCGTCCGAGCGCGACCCGCAGCATTCCCCGTCCTTTCTGGTCGGTCACACAGACCTCGCGTATCAGGCTCTGTTGCGTTCCTCCACGGTCAAGGTCAGTCGAGTCTGGGTCTTTTTCCGGCTTGTCCGTTTGTTGTTCTTCGGGTTGCTGTTCTGGGTGAGCGTGCTCTGGAATCGCCTGAGCCCCATGGCCGTCGAAGAACGCCAAAAGGTTGACGCCAAACGGTTTCGCGACTTATTGATATTTCTCGGCGGCGTGATGATCAAAGTCGGGCAGCAACTCTCGCAGCGGCCGGACGTGCTCCCGCCCGCCTATTGCGACGAGTTGCGGACGCTGCTCGACGACCTGCCGATCAAGATTTCCAAACAGGACGTGCAAGCCGCCATCTACCGCCAATCGCGGCAGGCGGTGGACGAAATCTTCGCCGAGTTCAACTATGACCCGGTCGGTTCGGCCTCCGTCTCCTGCGTCTACTGGGCGCGTCTGCCGGAGGGAGACGAGGTTGCCGTAAAAGTTCGCCGCCCGGGATTGCTGAAAGCATTTACGGCAGACCTCGATGCGATCAACTGGCTCTTCAAGCTGATGGAATTCCTGACCATCTGGCGACCCGGCACGACCAAAGACATCCGCTACGAACTCAGAGATTTACTGCTCGAAGAACTCGATTTTCGCAGGGAAGCACGCTATCAGGAACTCTTTCGTCGTTATCATAAACGCCGGAAGAAGTTGAAAGTCACCGCGCCGAAGATTTACTACAAATTGTCGGGCGAAGAGGTGATGGTCAGCGAGTTTGTGATCGGGCGCAAGGTGTCGGACATCATCACCGCGCTGGAGAAGGAAGATCAAGCCTACCTCACGGCGATGCGTGCGGATGGAATCAATCCCAAGACCGTCGCCAAGCACCTCGTCCATTCCCGTTACTACTCGTTCCACGAGTGTCCGCTGTTTCACGGCGACCCGCATCCGAGCAACATTCTCGTGCAGCCGAACAATCAAGTCGTGATGCTGGATTTCGGCGCGTGCGGCGTCTTTTCGCAACGCGACCGGAATTTGATGTGGCAGATGAACCACTACTACTCGCGCGACGACGTGGGCGGCATGGTGAACATGGTGCTGCTCCTCATGGAGCCGATCCACCCGATCAACATCCACCCGTTCAAACGCGATTTGCTCGACGCCTGGTGGACGGGTTTCTACGGCATCAAGAGCAATCACGCGCAATGGTGGGAACGCAGTTCTCTCAGACTCTGGCTGCGCTTCTTCGAGTTGATCAGGAAGTACAAAATTCCCATCCCGCGCAACATGGTGCGCATGATCCGCGCCACGCTGTTGTACGACACGGTGGCCGCGCGCCTCTACGCGAAGATCAACGTCTTCAAGGAATTTGAAAAATACACGCAGGACTACGCCCGGCGTGCCCGGCGCGAGATTATCAAGTCGGCCACGCGTCAACTCTTGACGGGGCCGGACGACTCGAATTTTCTCAAGTTTCGGGAGATCGCGGACATCGGCGACGACATCTTGGTTCGCTTGCGTCGGTTTCTCGACAATCAGGATTTCACCTTCGCAGAACTGCCGGGAAAAATCTATTCCGCTCTCCGAGCCGTTGCCCGAATGCTTGGGATTGCGGCGGGAATGGCGATGGCCGGAGTGTTAATCGGGTTGTTTTTCAAGCGTGAGATCATTACCGACCCGACCCGCACGTGGACGGATGTGTGGAACAACAGTCTGCTGCTGCGAACCATCGCCACGACCTGGTTGTTCCTGTCGGTAGTTCTTCTCTTTTTATACGGGCGACGAATTTACCTGCGCTTCGGCGACGTGGACGACTAATTAAAATTCTGTTCGAGTCTGAGCTTGTTAAAGGTTGGTGGAGTTCTTCATATGGCGTATTTCGCAATGCAGTCCCAAGTCCTCTTTCACGACACGATGGCCTATGGCTCGCACCACCATATGGCTAATTTCAAGTTTCAAAACATCGCGCGTGAAACCATCTTGTTTGAAACCAACACCGAAGGACAGAAAAGCTGGCAAGAGCAGTTGAAAGATATTCTGGTGCTCACGCGCGAGGCGTACAGCCTCAATCTGGGGCCGGTAGGCTTGGGCGGAAAAGTGGCGATCCTGATGACTTATGAAGACCCCACGCTCTGCACCGTGCGGCTTTGTTTCCGGGTCATAGACCAGCGCGGAGAACCTGTCTCGTGCGGATTCCAGACCATGATCCTGTTGCACAAAGACACGCACGAGATGGTGCCCGCGCCGCCTTTGCTCACACACTTTTTGACTGCCGAAAGCAAGGTCAGCCTCCTCGAAGACCTTAAAAATCCTTCTTTCGCCGAACGCGCCGCGGCTGGCAGTCGTGAACTCAAGAACATCTTCCCCGACTCGATTCGCAAGCTCGGCGCGCACATTGCAAACTCACCGCGCGAGTCTGCATATCCCAAAATCGTAGATGAATCGCAGCATGAATACGCCCTCTGATGCGACGCAAAACGAAGACACCCTCTAAGGATGCGAAAGGTAATGCGAAGTACCTCCCCCACTTCAGGAACAGACCCCAAAGTGATCCTCACTTTTCCCGGTCAAGGCTCGTACTCTTACACAGTCCTGCGTGAGCTATATACCTCTTACTCGCAGACCGTGCCTTACTTCCAACAGGCGGACAAAATCGCGCGGGAACTTCTCAAGGGCGACTTCCTTTCGCTCGTGACGGCCAACTCCGCCGCCGAACACGACGAGCGACTGCAAGCCTCTCCCGACCTCGACCAACTCGGGATTTACCTGACCGAAGTGCTGATCGCCAAAATCCTGTCTGAGTCGGGCGTGCGCCCGTCGCTGCTCGTCGGGCACAGTTTCGGCGAACTGGCGGCCTTAGCCACGGCCGGCGTGTATTCAATCGAAACCGGCTTGAAGATCGTCTGCCAACGCGTACTGGCTTTGCAATCTCTGGGCGCGCCCGGCTTGATGGCCGCGCTCTCGTGCGACTTTGCGCGCGCCAAAGCTTTCGTCGAAGCTGCGGGAAATAACTCCATCGAAATCTCCGTCATCAATCACCCGCGACAGACGGTTGTGTCGGGTAAGCGCGCCGAGTTGGAGGCGTTGCAGTCGGTCGTCAACCCGCAGGGCGTCTCGCTGACGCTGCTCAAAAGCAGGTACCCTTACCATTCGTCGCTTCTCGCCGACGCCGTCGCGCCGTTTCGCGCCGCCTTGGGAGCATTCGACTACAGCCCGGCGGACATTCCCGTCTATCTAGGGCTGGAAGGCATGCTGTACTCGCCGGGTTTTGATCTCGCGCAGATACTCTCTTCGCAGTTCGTCCGCACGCTTCATTTCAGCAACGTGGTGAAGACGCTTTACGCGAGCGGCTACCGCACGTTTATCGAATGCGGCGCAGGCGAGATCGTGACCAAACTGATCGCGCAGAATCTTGGACAGGCCGCGAGCGGCATCGTCGCGCTGCCCACGGCGACGCAGGACGCGAGCCTGCGCGAAGGGCTGCACAAACTGTCCGAACGCGGTTTCGTGAAGAGCGCCGACGCGCTCGCGGCAAGCGAGACGAGCGAACCGGCGCAGGTTGTTCAGGCTCCGGCACAACTGCTGGAAAGCATGTCTCTCGTCGTGCGAAACATGTCGCAACTCGTCGAGAACACCGCCCGACTGATCGAACAAGTCTCCGCTTCGCTGTCCACCGCAAGCCTTCCCGATGCTCCACGCGCGGAAGATATTTCCACTGTGAGCGCGGAGAGCCGGACGAAGCCCGACGCGGTTCAACCGACGACTGTTCCGCCTGCTGCTACCACTACTACTGCGCCGACCGCTCCACTTTCCGGCGGAAACGGTTCGCCGCTCAACGCTCCAAAACATCCGGCGACAGCTGCGTCAGGCTCAAACGGCAACAACGGATTCGGCGCGCAAGCTGAACGGAAGCATGTGCCGCAAGAAGTCTTTGCCCGCGAAGAATGCGCCGAGACGCCGATTGCGATTGTTTCGATGGGCTGCGTGCTGCCGGGCGCGCTCGACCCGGAGCAGTACTGGTCGAACGTTCTGAACGGCGTGTCTGGTATCTCGAATCTGGCCGACGTTGACCCGACGACCGGCGAAGACTTTCTCGTCAAACCGGACGGCGACGCGGTAAAAATCGTCCCCGATAAAACTTACACTTTACTCCACGGCAGCATCGTCCAAATCCCCTACGACGCCGCGCTGCTCGCACAGGCTTATAGCCGCGAAGAGTTCGACGCGCTCACGAAGGGGCAAAAAATCCTCGCGCTCGCCGTGGCGCAGAGCCTTGCGCGTCTCAAGGTCAAACTCAATCGAGCCGTCACGGCTCGGATGCACTGCATCCTCGGAGCCACCGCCGACGGCTCGAAGGAATACGACGACGCGCTCTTTTTGGAAAGCCTCCACACGCTCGTCGGAACGCTCGACGAACCCGAAGACCTCCGGCGCGCTTTCACCGACACGCTCGAAGAGATCACCGGCTACACGCAGGGCGACACGAAGCGACTCACGCAGCACAAGATTTACGCGAACGTGATCGAACGGCTCGTGGGCACGGGGTTGCAAACCTACGTCGTTGACACGGCCTGTTCGTCGTCTCTCTATTCCACGTATCTCGGCATGAAGGCGTTGCAGAATCGCGAGTGCGACATGGTGATGGCGGGCGGCGTCTTTGCGCCGGGGCCTGCCAACAACACGCTCTTCGCGCAGTTCAAGGGACTGGCGCACCGCGAAAGTCGTCCGTTCGACGCAGACGCGAACGGCGTGGTCTTCAGCGACGGCGCAGGGATAGTCATCCTCAAACGCCTGCCCGACGCGCTGGCCGACGGCGACCGCATCCTCGGCGTGATCCGTGCTATCGGTTTGTCGAGCGACGGCAAAAGCCCTTCCATCAATGTGCCGCAGGTGAAGGGTCAAGGCTTGGCGATTCAGCACGCCTACGATGCTTCGGCGATTGATGTCAACACGATCCAATACGTCGAAGCTCACGCCACGGCGACGCTCGTGGGCGATGCGGTCGAGTTCAACGCCCTGAAAGATACGATGAAGCGTGCCCCGGCCTCTCCGCCTGTCGAACTGGGAAGCGTCAAGGCGCTGGTCGGGCACACGGGCTGGGCTGCGGGGATGGCGTCGCTCATCAAAATCTGCAAGGCTCTGGAAGCCAGAACTATTCCACGCCAGTACAACTACGTGCGACCCAGCCCTGAGATCGACCTCGCCAATTCGCAGTTCACGATCACGACGGCTTCGCACCCGTGGCCTCAGAACGTCGCGCCCTACCCGCGCCGCGCCGCGATCAACGGCTTCGGCTTCGGCGGCACAAACGCGCATTTGATTCTAGAAGATTTCGACGAGGCTTATCACCGGAACCTCTGCGCGCATTTAGACACGCGCGGGAAAGCTCCCGTGGAGTTGGCCGTCATCAGCACGGGCAGTCTCTTCCCCGGCGCGGACGGCTCGCTCGTCGCCGACCCGACCGACGCCGCGCGCTTTCAAAGAACGGCTCTGCGTCTGCCCGCCAAGAAGATGCTGCTGCCCGACGTGCGCGAGCACATGGACGCCAGCCAGTATCTCGCCGCGCTCGCGGCGGAGCAGGCATTCGCCAACATGCCGGAAGGCTGGATGCGATTCAAGCAATCGATGGGCGTGGTGCTCGGGCTGACCGCCAAGACCGAACGCGGGCAGCGCGCCAACGAACGCGTCTTTCTAGACCGCTTGCGGCGACAGGTCACACGACTCGACGGGCGCAGCAGACTCTCGCAGATTGATCTCGCGCGCATGCTCGATAAGCTCGTCGCGGCGATTCGCGCACGCAACGTTCCCTCCGGCCCTTACACGTTGCCGGGGCTGATGCCGAACGTGACGGCGGGCAGAATCGCCAACATGTTCGACCTCAACGGGCCGAACATCGTCGTGGATATGGGCGACGATTCACTGTTGCAATCGCTCTTCGTCGCGCGTCAACTTCTGGCACACGACGCCTGCACGATTGTTCTCGCCGGAGGAGTCAACGCAGACAACATGCCCGACGCAGGCGAGGCCGAGGCCGTCTTCCTGCTGGCTCTGACCACGCCCGAAATTGCGCGTCGCGAGAATCTGCCGATCCTGAGCATCATCAGTTTCTCCGAAGCGGATCAAGGGAATCACGCGAGCGAAACGATCTCCGAATTACACCCGACGCTCAATTACAAGGGAGCGCAGGGCGCGCCGGAGCTACTCAAGGCCGTCCGGCAATCCAGCGAAAAGAACGCGCGCTGCGAATTCAAACACACGGGCAGCGGCGCACTCGCGGGCAAGCGTCTCGTCTTCGCGTCGCCGTCTGCGCCCGCACTGTCGCCGTCTGCGCCTGCACCGTCAACGTCCGCGCCGGGCAAGCCGCAAGCGACGCCCGCGCAGGTTGAGCCGCAAGCGCCGGACGCGTCGCGCGCTTATGCTTTCGTGCAGGGCACGCCGATTCGTTACTACACGCCGCAACTCGTTCCGGCGAAAGCCTCTGGCGAAGCGAAGACTTTACAGGATCGCAAAATCCTGTTTCTGACCGACCAGCCTGAACAGTGGTCTGCGCTCGAAAAGTCCGGCGCGCTCGCCGCGCTCGACTACAAAGTCGTCTGCCCGTCAGGCGTCAACTTGGCGAAGTCCGTGCCGGTTGATCTGTCGTCCGAAGAGAGTCTGCGCAGTTCTCTGAGCGGCCTCGCAGGGATGGAGTTCGACGCTTTTGTCGCCGTCAAGGCACTGGAAGGACGCACGAAAGAGACGCTGCTGCTCGACCACCCGGAGAGCGAATTGCGCTGGCTCGATCTCCTGTTCGCGGTTTGTCGCCAGAGTTTCGAGCGAATCCAAACCCAGAGCATTCCGGTCGTCGCCGTCTGTCAGGGCGCATATTTGAACGGCGAACTCGATCCCTTCACCGGCCTCGCCGCAGGGTTTATGAAGTCGCTGTCGAGAGAGTTGGGCGGCGTGGTCTGCCGTGTCATCAACACGGACGAAACCAGTTTCTACAAGACGCTCCGGCAGGTGGAGATCGAACTCGGACAGACGGGCGACGAGGTAGAGGTCTGTTACCGCGAAGGGACGCGCAGCGCGTTTGCGCTCGCGCCGGTCGAAAATCTGGCGCGCGACGCGCGGCCTCAACTCGATTCAGACTCGGTTGTGATCGCCACGGGCGGAGCGCGCGGCGTGACGGCGGTGCTGGCCGAAGAGTTACTGCGAAGCGTCGGCTGTCGCGTGATCGCGCTCGGTCGAAGCGATCCTTCTTTGCTGCCGAAAGAAGTTCGGGAGATGGACGAGCAGGCTTTCAAGGACTACGAGCCGCAGTTCTACAAAGAGCAACTCGCGCTCGGTAAAGGCCGGAAGATGCCTGAATTGAAACGCGAATATCTGGCCTATCGCGCCGCAAACGAAGTGTGCGGGGTCACGAAGCGTTTGCAGGCCATCGGCAAGTGCGAATACCTGAGCGTTGACATCACGAGCGAGAGCGCGATTGAAGAGGTCGTCGCGGAGACTTACCGGAAGTATGGCCGCGTAGACTTGGTGTTGCACGGCGCGGGCGTGCAAATCTCGACGGCGATCACGAAGAAGTCTCTCGCAGACTTCCGCAAGATCGTTGCGACCAAACTCGGCGGCCTGAGCAATCTCTACAAGGCTTGCCAAAAGCACGGCGCGGGGCGACCGATCCATTACCACATCCTGACCTCCGTGTTCAGCTACATGGGCAACGACGGCCAGCCGGATTACGGCGCGGCCAACGAAGCCATGAGCCGCATCGCCGACAGCATGAACTCGCCGGAGCAGGGCAAACTCTGGTCTGCGATGGCGTGGCTCGGCTGGGCTGGCATCGGCATGACGCGCGATTCGGAGTTTGCCGCGCTTGCTGCGTCCCGTCGCTTGCGAGGCGTGACGAAAGAAGAGGGACAAAAAATCTTCGCCGGGTTGATGCGCGGCACGCCGACCACGCCCATCAACATCCTCCTCGCCGACGGCGAAATCGAATACTACAAAGTCGCGATTCAAACTTCGTCGCCGCAAGCCTCATCGCCGCAAGCAACACCAACGCAAGCAACACCAACGCAAGCAACGACGACGCAAGCGTCCGCGCCTGCGGCAGCACCCGCCAAAGTCAGGCCGGACTTTCATGTGTTGGAGCGGGAAATTTCGGTCGAGAGCGCGCCGTACCTGCTCAATCATCTGATTGACGGCGTGCCGACGCTGCCCGGCGCGCTCGTCATTTCCCTCTTTGCCGAGGCGGCGCAAGCGTTGCGGCCAGAACTCAAGATCGTCTCTTTTGAAAAAGCGTTTTTCCGACGCTTCAGCAAAGTCTTTCAGAACCGGAAGACGAGTCTGCGCGTCGAGGCGCGCGTCGTATCGGAGGACGCGGTCGAGACAATCGTGCAGGTCAAGATTCTGTCGGACTTCGTTCACAGCAGCGGCGTCGTGTTGCAGAAGGACATACTCCAACACGAAATCCTGATCCGCATGTCGCCCGCTCCCCTGCCCGCTCCCGCGCTCGCGCGCCCGAACGGACTCGAAGGGCGGCGTCTGCTCGATCCTTACGTGATGGACAATTCGCCCGTCCGGCTGAGCGGGCCGTTCAACGCGATGGAGAACATCATCGTCGGCGGCGCAGAGCGCAAGGCCGATTTCAAACTCGCAGACTTCAACGGCGCGAGCGCGGAATACAAGGCCGAGTGGTCGAAGATTATTTTGATGGACGCGCTCTGGCGATTCGGCGTGATTCACCTCCCGCCGGACAACTCCTCGCCCGTCTTCGTTCCCGAAGAGTGCCGCGTGATGAAGGTCTATTTCGACTTCTCCAACTTCGACGCCTCGAAGCTCGCCGGCCAGTTGACGTTCAGCGGCGCGAACCCGCGACTCGACGGCGACAGGCTCACCATCGGCCCCGTCGTCGCGCGGGATGGAAACGGCAACGCGCTCATCGTCGTCGAAGACGGGGTCTGCCTGAGATACGGAAAAGCTAGCAACGGTAACGGCAACGGCAATGGCAATGGCAATGGAGCCTCACACTAAGACGGAGACCAACCCGGCACGCGCCGACGACTGTTTTGTCGGTACGCTAGATGTGTGCGAAGTGCGGGGCGGAGACTACGCGAGCCACTTGTCCGCGAACGAGCGTGCGAGGTACGCGAGCCTGCCGGGCGAGCGTCGGAAAAGCGAGTGGCTGGCGGGTCGCCTCGCTGCCAAGCACCTGTTCCTGAACCGTGTGGAGATGTTTGAAGGCGCGCGGGGCAAGGATTGGCGGCCTGCTCTGTCGAAACTTTCCGCGCAGTCGCTCGGCGTCTATTCGCCGTGGATGTACCGGAAGGTTGAAGTGTTGACGGACGACGGAAAGCCCCGGCTCGTCTGGTGCGGGCAGCCTCGCCCGGAGAGAGTTTCCCTGTCGCACACGGGCGGACTGTCCTGCGCGTGCATCGCATCGGGCACGCCCACGGCGATTGATGTGGAAACGTCCGTTTGGCGGCACGAGGCGTTTTACCGCAACACCTTTTCGGAAGTGGAAAGATACTGGGCGACGCGCGGAGCCGACGATAAGTTGAGCGAAGCGAACTGGTATTTCACTTTGTTGTGGACGTTGAAGGAATCAGCTTTGAAATTGGGATGGACGGCAAGCCTCTGGAACCTTCCGAGGATCGAGATCGAAGGCTTGCCCGGCCTCAACCGTCTCGAACCTCTCCGGCGCAGCCGCGCGTTGGGCGACGCTTTTGTAGTGTTCACGGCGCGCGTCAGAGAAGCTTGCCGTGAGATGCGTGTACAGGTGGCGGTTACAGGTACGCGCAATTACGTCTTAACCGTGATGAATCCTCTGATTGGAGCAGTCAATTGAGCACAGCATACACACTCCCCGTCGCAAACGATTTTAACAGTGGCGTCCGTGAAATCTTCGCGCAGGTCACGCGCTATCCGCTGGAAGTCTTAGACCCCGCGTCGAGTCTGGAAGAAGACCTCGGCATTGACTCGGTCAAGCTCGGCGAAGTCTTCGCCGTCCTGCGCGAGCGTTACAACTTGCCGGAGAAACTCGATCTGCCGCGTGAAAAGTTGAAGACCATCGGCGGCATCGCCGAAGCGCTCCAAATCTACCTGCGCGCTGCGGTAACTCCGGCGCACGCCGCAGGAAACGGCGCGAACGGCGACAGCAAACAGGCGACCGGGTTGGCCGAGCCTCACGCCGGAAACGGCAATGGCAACGGCAACGGTAACGGCCACGTGGATGCGGCGACGTTGCAGGCCGGGGTGCTGGAAATCTTCGCGCAGGTGACGCGCTACCCGTTGGAGGTCTTAGACCTCGCGGCCAGTTTGGAAGAAGACCTCGGCATTGATTCGGTCAAGCTCGGCGAGGTGTTCGCGGTGCTGCGCGAGAAGTACGGCCTGCCGGAGAAGATGGACATTCCGCGCGAGAAATTGAAGACCATCGGCGGCATCGCAGAGTCGCTTCACGACTTCGTGCTGCTCAGCCACGTGTCGCACGTCGAAGCGACGCCGCAGGTCTTGAAGCCGACGCTGCCGCCTCCCGCCGCCACGGTGATTTCGGGCGGCAACGGGACGCACCTGTCGCCGACGATTGCCGAATCGTTCGCCGCTCTGACGCCGGAGCGCAAACCCTTTGCCGGAAAGGTCGCGCTCCTGACGGGTTCGGGGCGCGGGCTGGGCAAGGATGTCGCCGTCTATCTGGCCGAGCTCGGCGCGTCCGTGGTGGTCAATTCCTTCCACTCGCGGCAGGAAGGCGAGCGCACGGTTGAAGAGATCAAGGCTGCGGGCGGCGACGCGATCCACGCGTGGGGTTCGGTCGCAAATCCCGAACACGTGAAGACGATCTTCGACCAACTCGAAGCAAGCTACGGCGTGCTCGACTTCTTCATCAGCAACGCCTCGAACGGCATGCTCGCGCGCCTCAAAGACATCACGGCGGAGCACTGGGAAAAAGCCTTCCGCACAAACGTCGTCGGCTTGCACCAGACCTCGCTGCGCGCCGTCGAACTGATGAAGAAACGCGGCGGCGGAAAGATCATCACGCTCTCCACCCCGGCCTCGCACGGCTACGTGGATTACTTCGGCTGCATGGGCGCGGTGAAGGCCGCCGTGGAGTCGCTGACGAAGAGCATGGCTATCGAGTTCGCGCCGGACAATATTCAGGTCAACTGCGTTTCGCCGGGTCCGGTTTACGGCGACCTGTTGAACAAGTGGCCGGAGAGCGAACGCCTGATCCGGCAGTGGGAAAGCAACACGGCCTACACGCGTCTGTGCGAGGCGCGCGACGTGTCTCACTTCATCGCTTACCTCCTGAGCGAGCCGGTGAAGCTGTTTACCGGCAGTGTTCTCATCATGGACGGAGGAATTTCGTCGCAAGGTTGGTAGAGACTCATGCACCAAGCCGCCCATGAGAACTTGAACCCCTCGCTGCTCAGCCGCGTCAAAGGCCGCCTGCTCAAACTCTCGCCGAAAGAGGCTTCGTTTGCGCGGCGGGGATTTCCCGGCAGCGCATCGCAGAGCCGCGAGCACCTTGAGAGCGTCATACGCACCTTCATCGAAGGCTACAACATGGCGGTTGACGACTCCGACGCGGTTCGTCTGGCACGACGGCTCGACGCGTCTTTCTCGCCCGCCTTCGTCGGCTTCGCTTACGAAGGCGTGGGACTCTATTTCGGTTTGATAGACCTGTTCGTGCCGCGCGCCAAAAGCCGCCTGAACGCGTTCACGCATTCGGCAGGCGCGCCACACGATTTCATCGTTTCGGTCGGAGCGGGTTTCGCCGTCGCGCGCGTGCCGTTCGGCTTGCGCCGTCTGAAATCCTATCAAGCGACGATTGATCCGATGACCGCTTGGTGCTTGGCCGACGGTTATGGATTCCATCAGGGCTTCTTCCACTGGAAGCGTTTCGCGGAAGCGCGACAGTCTGCGCCCGAATTTCTCAACCTGCAAAATCGTCGCCTGTTCGACGCCGGAGTCGGGCGCGCGATGTGGTGGGTCTACGGCGCGGATGTGGCGTCTATCGCGACGGCGATCTCGCGCTTCGAGGCCGCGCGCCAGCCGGAAATGTGGGCGGGCATCGGCACCGCACTGGCTTACGCGGGCGGCGAGTCGCCGGGAGCCGCTTCGTTTTTGCGCGAACTGGCCGGGGAGTATCAATTCGATTTGCTGAGCGGCATCCCTTTCGGGGCGCACATGCGCGCGAAGGGCGGTAACCCGGCTGAATGGACTGACAGAGTTTGCGCGGAGTTGTTGGAAATGTCTGCGGCGGAAACCTCCGAAATTATTCTCACGGAGTTGAACGCCTATCTCGATACATGGCAAGGCACGGAGGAGGAGAAGTGGAACGGATGCTACGTGGCCTTGCGGGATCGTGTGAAGCGGCGTCTCAAGAATGAACCTGCATTTGCACCATCCGATTCTTTCGCCTGGGCGCATGGGACTTAAGAGGAGAAGTTATGACCACCAAAATTGATTACGACGTGATTGTTCTGGGAACCGGCATCGGCGGCTCGATGCTCGGCGCCATCCTCGCCAAGCACAAGCTCAACGTGCTCATGCTCGACGCGGAAACACACCCCCGTTTCGCCATCGGCGAAGCGACCACCCCCGACACCAATTTCCGGCTCAAACTCCTGTCGCACAAATACGACTTGCCGGAGATCGCACATCTCAGCGCGTTTCACCCCACGCGCGACTACATCAGTCCGGCCTGCGGCGTGAAGCGTGCGTTCAGTTTTCTCTACCAGCGAGAAGGCAAAGACCAACTCGCCACCGAGACGCACCAGTACCCGACGCTCGCGCCGCCGATGGGACCCGACTGCCATTTCTTCCGGCAGGACACGGACGCCTACATGATGGCCGTCGCCGTCAACTACGGCGCGAAGGTTCGCCAGCAGACGCGCATCAAGGATTTCGACATACAGGAAGACCACGTCTCGCTGACGAGCGAGAAGGGCGAGACGTTCACCGCCAAGTATCTCGTTGACGGCACGGGCATGAAGTCCGTGCTCGCGCACAAGTTCGGGCTGCGTAAACCCGCGGAGACTTTCCGCACCAACACGCGCGCCATCTTCACGCACATGGTCGGCGTGAAACTATACGATCAGGTCGGGTCGTCGCAGCAGAAGCACGGCCACAAGTATCCGCTCTCGCAGAGCACGCTGCACCACGTCTTCGAGGGCGGCTGGTGCTGGGTCATTCCCTTCAATAACCATCAGGACAGCACGAACCCGCTGTGCAGCGTCGGGCTGGTCTTAAACCGCGAGATTCATCCTGAGACGGGCATGAACCCGGAAGAGGAGTTCTGGTCGTTCGTCAAGAAGTTTCCCGACATGTTGAGGCACTTTGAAGGAGCGCAGGCGGTGCGCGGGTGGGTCGGCACGGGGCGTCTCCAGTACGGCGCGACGAGCATCACGGGGCATCGCTACTCGCTTTTGTCGCACGCAGGCTTCTTCATAGACCCCCTGTATTCCACCGGCCTCGCGCTGACGACGGCCATGGTTGACCTGCTCGGAGGGCAGTTGCTCAAGGCTTTCGCAAACAACGATTTCTCTGTCGAAAGCTTCGAGCATCTGAACAAGTTTTTCGACAACAACATCGGTTACGCCGACGAGATGGTGAGCAGTTCGTTCGTCGCGTTCAGAGATTTCGACTTGTGGGATGCGTGGTTCCGCGTGTGGGTCGTCGGCCTTTTTATCGGCACGTGCCTGAACGCCAACCTCTATCTGAAATACATCGAGACGAAGGACAAGCGCGTGCTCGACCAGTCGGGCGTAGAACCTTACTCCGTGCTGCTCGGCGGGAAGTTTGAGGAGTTTCAGAAACTCTACCGGCAGGCTCTCGCCGAAATGGACAGGGTCAAGGCCGGACAGTCCGACCCGAAGGAAGCGGCGCAAAAGATTCGCGGCCTGTTCAAGGGACTCGAATACGTGCCCACTTACTGGCGTTGGCACGAATCGGTGGTGCGCACCACGCCCGCCTTCACCATCTGGGGCATGACGAAGATGTACTTCTGGTTCTTGTTCTACGCGCCGAAG
>DASYMM010000014.1:0-5330 GCA_036009085.1 Pyrinomonadaceae bacterium
CGAGCGCGACGGCGCAAACGCACGCCGCCTCGTCGAAGCCAATCCGTATCTCGCCTACGGCGCGACTTCCCTCTCCGTCCTGCTCACGCCGACCTACGCGCTCTACCTGCAACTCGGCGACGGCGAAATTATCAACGTCTCCGCACGGGGCGAGGTCGAGCAACCATTGCCCGAAGACGCGCGTCTGCTCGCGAACGAAACCACGTCGCTCTGTCTGGACAAAGCGGCGGAAGATTTTCTCTTCGCCGTCTATCCGCACGGCGCGGGAGACCTGCCCACGCTCATCCTGCTGACCACCGACGGCTACTACAACTCTTTTTCGACGACCGCCGGATTTCATCAAGTCGGCAGCGACCTGCTACAGATGTTGCGCGAGGAAGACGGCTTCGGCACGGTCAACCGCAGCGTCAAAGGCTGGCTCGAAGAAGCGACCTCGGCGGGCAGCGGCGACGATTGCACGCTCGCCATCATCTGCCGCATGGACGCTCTCACAGCGTCGCCTTCATCAAGCAGCGAGACGACAGCAACCATATCAACCGCATCAACGGGCGCGTCGCCCGAAGTCGCCGCGTCGCCTGACGCGCCCGTCAAACCAACTCCCGCCGCTTCGCATGAACAATCTGCCACGCCAAAAACTGCTTGAGATCATACGCCGCCACGGGCACGAGATCATCGACGCACCACGGCGTTGCGAAGGCTTGATGCGCGACAACTTTCCCGCGCATCGGCGCGAGATCGCCGTGCTCACGAGCGCGCTCGAAGAACGCATCCCCGCCGAACTGCTCGCCGCCCGCACCAGCCGGACGCCGCAGGGCGTGCTGCTCGCGCGCCTCACCGCGCGCCTCCACGACGAGGTCGCGATGGAAGCGAGCGCGGCACGCTGGACGGTTCACACGTGGGCGTTCGCCCTCGGCGTCATCACAACCGACGAACTCGACGCGCTCGAACAGGCAGACAAACAAGCGAACGAGCAAGCGAACGAGCAAGCGGCGCGCACGACACGTCAGCCGTCCCAACCGTCGCGGAGTCAACCGTCGCACGCGGCGCAAGCAGACGCCGGCGCGTACACGTCGCCGCCCGCTGCCAGTCCAAGCGCTTCTGCGTCGCCTTCTGCGCGCATGTCGTTCGTCGTCGCGCTTGACGGCAGCGGCGATTTCCTGTCGCTCACGGATGCCGTCCGGCGCGCTCCGGCAAATTCACTCCTGCTCGTGCGTCCGGGCATTTACAACGAAGGTCTCCTGATAGACAAATCGCTTGAGATCATAGGCGACGGCGCGCTTGGAGAGATCATCCTGCGTGCAACCACTTCGAGTTGTCTCGTCATGCGGACGGACGCGGCGATCATTCGCAACCTGACTCTGCGCGGTCAGTCACGCGCGGGCGGCGCAAACGACGAAGGCTTCTTCGCCGTGGACATCATGCACGGGCGACCGCTGTTCGAGGCGTGCGACATCAGTTCCGATTCGCTCGCCTCCATCGCCATTCACAACCCGACCGCCGCGCCCCTGATTCGCAATTGCCGCATCCATCACGGCGTTGATTCGGGCGTCTATGCCTTCGACGGCGCGCAGGGCTTGATCGAAGCGTGCGACATTTCCGAGAACTCGAACATCGGCATCGCCATCACGAGCGGCGCGAACACGAACGTTCGCGGCTGCCACATACACGACGGCGCGGACGCAGGGATCGTCGTCTGGAACCGCGCGACAACCACCGTCGAGGGCTGCGACATCTACGCGAACCGGCGCGCGAACGTCGGCATCAGCGACGCGAGCGTCGCCACCTTGCGCGGCTGCCGCATTCACGACGGCGACAACACCGGCATCTTCGCGCACCGCGACGGGCGTGCGACGGTTGAAGCGTGCAACATCTACGCCCACGCGGAAGCGGAAGTTGCCGTGACGAGCGGCGGTGAAGTGCGCCTGCACAAGTGCCAGATTCACGACGGGCAATCGCACGGCGTCTTCGCTCAAGACGCGGGGCGCGCGCTCCTTGAGACGTGCGACGTTTTCCGCAACCGCGAGTCGGGCGTTCACGTTGACGCGAACGGCGCGGTGATCGCTCACGCCTGTCGCATCAACGATAACGGGCACGTCGCCGTCAGTTGCGAAGCGGGCGGCGCGGTCGAAGTTGTCGGCTGCGACCTGACGCAGAACCGCGTCGCCACCTGGCAGACGGATTACGGCTCGCGTGTGGTGAGTAGCAACAATCGCTTGTGAGTAGTTTCCTATTTAGCTTAACTCTCTGTGCCCCTCTGTGTGCTCTGTGTCTGCGGTGGTGAGTTTCTTAAGAAGCGTTCACTACAGAGACACAGAGCACACAGAGGGGCACAGAGGAGAAATCAATCGAAGGGAAGTTTATGGCAGACGGTCAACAAATTTTACGCGAGGGTCAGACGGTGCGCGCGGAGCCTTCGGGCATGACGTGCACGGCGGAGAAACTGCTCGGCGCGGGCGGGCAGGGTGAAGTCTATAAAGCCAGCCTGGGCGGCGAGGCGGTCGCGCTCAAGTGGTTCTTTCCGCAGATGGCGACGCCGGAGCAGCGCGCGGCGATTGAACTCCTCGTGAGAAAAGGCGCGCCGAGCGAGCACTTCCTGTGGCCTATCGAACTCGCTGTTAACGAACAGGTCGAAGGCTTCGGCTACGTGATGGGCTTGCGCCCCCCGCGCTTCAAGAACATCGTCGACTTGATGAAGCGGCGCATCGAGCCGACCTTCCGCGCGCTCGCCACCGCCGGGTTTCACCTCGCGCACAACTACCTGCTGCTGCACACTCAGGGCTTCTGCTACCGCGACATCTCCTTCGGCAACGCCTTCTTCGACCCCGACACGGGCGACGTGCTCATCTGCGATTGCGACAACGTTGCGCCCGATGGCCGTGGCACGCTCGGAGTGCTCGGCACGCCGCGTTTCATGGCTCCCGAAGTCGTGCTCGGCGCGGCTGTTCCGAGCACGCAGACGGATTTGTTCTCGCTCGCCGTCCTCATCTTCTACATGCTCACCGTCTCGCACCCGCTCGAAGGCAAGAAGGAGACAGAGATCAAATGTCTCGACCTTCCCGCGATGAACAAGCTCTACGGCAGCGAACCCCTCTTCATCTACGACCCTGCGAACGACTCGAACCGCCCCGTGCCCGGCATACACGACAATGCCCTCGCGTTCTGGCGCATCCTCCCGCAATTTTTACGCGACACCTTCACGCGCGCCTTCACCAAAGGCATCACCGACCCGCTGCACGGGCGCGTCCGCGAAAGCGAGTGGCGCGGGCAGATGATTCGCCTCCGCGATTCGATCATCTACTGCTCACATTGCGGTCTGGAAAATTTCTACGACGCAGACCGCCTGCGCGCAACCGGCGGCAACCCCGGCCTGTGCTGGTCGTGCGCCGTGCAACTCGTCTTGCCGCCGCGCATACGCATCGGCAGTCAGGTCGTCATGCTCAACCACGACACGCAACTCTTTCCGCATCACACGGACGACGACCGGCTCTACGATTTCTCAAGTCCTACTGCCGCCGTCACGCGCCACCCGACGCAGGCAAACATCTGGGGACTGAAAAATCTCTCCGGCAACAAGTGGGTCGTGACGACCGCAGACGGCGCGGTGCGCGATGTCGAACCGCAACGCAGCGTCACGCTGTCGGTCAAAACACGCATCCAGTTCGGCAGGGCGGAAGGCGAAATCCGCGTCTGACTTCCTGCCCTGTGAAATCGTCCGCGCCGCAACACACGAGGAGAACTTTATGGGATATGCACACCGTCTGGAGGGTAAGGGCAAGATCAAGTTGAAGGACTTTGATCCTGAAGATAAGGCCGGACTCAAGCGTGGCGATGGGGAAGCGGAGACCGCACAGATCATCGAAGAGTTGGTTGAATTGCAGGAACTACTCTACGCGACGCAAAGCGAGAGCGTGCTCGTCGTCCTGCAAGGCCGCGACACGAGCGGCAAAGACGGCACGATCCGGCGCGTGGCCGGGCCGCTCAACTCGCAGAGTTGCTCCGTCGCTTCTTTCAAAGTTCCAAGCGAAGAAGAACTCGCGCACGATTTCCTCTGGCGCGTGCATGCGCAGACGCCGCCGCTCGGACACATCAAAATTTTCAACCGCTCTCACTATGAAGACGTGCTCGTGGTGCGCGTCCACGAACTCGCGCCGGAGAAGGTCTGGCGCGAGCGTTACGAGCACATCAACGCGTTCGAGCGTCTGCTGGCAAACTCCTCCACGATCATTCTCAAGTTCTACCTACACATCAGCAAAGACGAGCAGGAGCAACGACTGCGCGAACGCGAGGCCGACCCGATCAAGTCTTGGAAGCTCTCTGTCGGCGATTGGCAGGAACGCGAACAGTGGGACGCCTACACCGCAGCTTACGAAGCCGCGCTCAACCGTTGCAGCACGAAACACGCTCCCTGGTTCATCGTGCCCGCCGACCGGAAATGGTTTCGCGACCTCGCCGTGGCAGAGGCTTTGCGGGATGCGTTGAAGCCCTACAAAAAGCAATGGCTGGCAAAGCTGGAAGCACTGGGACGAGAACAGAAGCAAGCCATTGCAGACTACCATCTCAGCCATCAACGTCCCGGCTGAACGCCGCGACTTCGGGTATCGTGTATGCTGACTTTACCCCTTGCGCTCCGGCGCGTTAGGAAGTCGGACATTCCCGAAGCCTCCTGAAATCTTGCGCATGTAACCGCCGGACGCGCCCATCGCTATGCGTCATGGCTCAGCCATAAATTTATCTATAAGCACAAGCGGTGCGCGGAATCTGCTAAGCTACCCGGCATGGCAGAGGCTTTATGCACGCACTCAGTGATGTTACGCCCCGCCATTCGCCTCCAGTCTTTATATCGGAGTTAGACCGCACAGTGCGGCTTTCCACGCTCTACGGCGCAGTTAGGCCGCACCCTGCGGCACAATATGCGTTAGGTTGCTTTCCGCAGCGTAGAGATGGGTTGGTGTATGTTAAGGGGAGAGCCATGAAAGGCTTAAGCGAAAGGACGTGGAAAATTATACGGAAGATGTTTCCCGTCGGGCAGCAGGAGAATATTGCCGAGCTCTTGATAATTGAGTGTGGGAATAATCTGCCGGGCTTAGAGAAGTCTGATGAGATTCAGCTTGAGAGATTTCGCTTCGCCGCGTTGAAGGTAAGTAGCGGGGATGTAGATGAGCTTCTAAAGGCGATTGTGCTAGCTCAGACAGACTGGCGTGACCTGCTTGTTGGTGAGAGCTTCGCCGAGTCTGTCACTGAACATTCTAAGAAGCTGTTTGAAAATTCCAGAATGACCGATTTTTGTCTGATTTCACTGCGGGATTGAAAGCCACTTTTTAGTCGGACAG
>DASYMM010000015.1:0-4976 GCA_036009085.1 Pyrinomonadaceae bacterium
ACGGAGTTTAGAGTCTCGGTCGGGCCCGGCGGTGACACTGAAGTCGTGGTTTACGAAGGGCTGGTGGAGGTCTTCAGTCTTTCAGACCCGCGGCGCAGAGTGCTGGTAGAGCCCGGTCGTGGCGTCATCGTGCGGCCCAACGAGCCGATTCGCTTCTTCGTGCCGGGGCCGGATACCGAGTTGGGAGCGCGTGGGGAACGCGGCGGGCGCATGTCCGGCGAAAGCGAGCAGACGGAGAGCGCCGTGACTGGACAGGAACGTAAGGACGAGTCGTTGCGTACGGCGGCGGGAGTCTATGAAAGGTACGTTGACAGCATCGTGGACAGCGGCGAGGCTCCGCTGCCCTCGCGTTTCACGGCTTTCCCCGACTCACACCTCGACAGTCTGGAAAACCCATCTTACGCGACGGAGTTTACGACCACAGAGGGGCGATTCTTCCTTCTTCCTTCCATCGGCGGGACGCGCGAACGTGAGGAGGAGCGTGCGCGCTTCGGTCTGGGCGACGCCCACCCGGTTGACTACAGCGTCTCGCCGCAGGCTTCGTTCTTCAAACCTTTCCCGAAACATCGCGGCGTGCTGGGCGGAAGCCTTGCCTTCTCGCGCGACGGTCTCCAGTCTTTTTCACTCGACGAAGGTCTCATGTTGCCGAGCCCGCCGTTCCCGCCCGGGACGACGGGTGCGCAGGCTACCGAGGGGACAACAACGAACTCTTTCTTTACCGCCTCGCTAGTTGCCGCTCGCCGATTCGGGACAACTGGGCGTACGAGCGTCGGCGTCGGGCTGGACTTTTTATCGCAGCGCGGCTCGCTCCTTAACCTGATGACTCAATCCGACGGAAGCGGCCTGATACGGCGTAAGCGTGTAGAGTCGCGCTCGTGGGTGGAACGCACGCGGTTTATCGTCGGCCTGTCGAGAGACATCGGCGAGTCCAGCAAGCTAGGCGTCTTCTATCGTTATGGCTACACGTCGGCGAATGATCGCAATCGCTTACGCATAATCAACGACGTGCCTCGTCCGCTGGAACAGACGGGGGCCACGGGTAGTTCGTCCGAGATTGGAGTGCGGCTGCGAGGCCCGCTCACGCGCCGCCTGTTCTACGGAGCAGAGAGCACCGTGCTTTTCGGTCGGAGCAATGAGAGTCTTCGGAGTGCGGTCATCGTGGATTCCAACGAGCGTTCGAGGACGACACGCGCAACTCTCGGCTTCGGGGTCGGGTACGCGCTCAGGCCGCGCACCGTCTTCAGCTTCGACGTGTCGGGCGGGCTCGCGCGCACGCGAAGCCTCCGACGAGAAGACGCCACGTCGCACGTGCTCGAAGAGGAGCATGAGACCGCTCGTTTCCTCTCCCTCCACGCCGCAGTGCAAGCCGACATCTGGCGGCATCTGTTCGTGAGCGGGTCAGTCCTCGCCTTGACACAATCGCGCGTCACCGACTTCAATCTTTTCCCTGACCGGTTCGGAAGGCGTCTGACCGCCGACGGCCTCTTTTCGCCGGATGGCCGGAGCCGTGACCGCTTCACCGATTACTTCTCGAACTTCGGCGTCGGCTGGCGATTCAAACCCTATCTACTCGCCGAATACGTTCTCTCCACGGACTTCGGTCAGACCTCACCGCGCCACACACTCCTGCTGCGCTACACTTTCAACCACGGCGGTAAATAACAGCCCATCCCCTCAACCATCCGCGCCGGATAAAGCCTTCCTTAAAAAGGCTCTGGCAGCGGCGCGCCGCCACTGCTGGATTTTAAGGGAGCGGCAAACTGTCACGCCTCGCTCCCTCTCAGCCACGAAATTTCGAGCCATTGCAACAGGCATAAACTTTGCTTTTACGTGAGGCATGCTGTGGCAGCTCGACCGTCTAAACCCTGTGTTTGGTCTCTTGTTCGGTCATCGGCCAGGCATTGGAGGCTTTTGCATCTTTGGCCTCTGCTGCGCCGGCCTCTTTATTATGAATGTGGTATCAGGGGCGACAGTTCGCGCCGACGCAGGAAGCATCAAGGGAACGGTAAAGGCAACCACCGCCGCCGGCAGCACCAGCGCACGTTCAACCCTTCTCTCCGGCGCACGATTGACGCTCGTCAACCGTGATCTGCCCAACCAATCGTTTAAGACCACCACCGATGACACGGGTAGTTTCATCTTCGCTAATCTGCCGGCGGCGACTTACGTCCTGACGGCGGAAGCAGATAACCTGCCGAGCGTGACGCGCGAGATTCGACTGGCGGCAGGCGCAACGCTCGTCGTCGAGATCGAGCTCACCGCGAGCCTGTCCGAATCAGTTACCGTCAGAGACGAAGAGGGGTTACTCAGTACATCCGAAACGACGACTTCAAACGTCGTCCGCTCTGAAACTTTGAAGACTGTCCCGCTGCGCGCCGAAAACTATCAGAGCGCGCTTCTGCTGACACCGGGCGTCGTGCGCGGGAGTGACGGTCAGGATCGCCTCAAGGGGGCGCGCGCCGGGCAGAGCGCGTACACGGTTAACGGCGCGGACGTGACCGATCCGGTGACGGGACATCTCGCCTTCGACATTCCCATCGAAGCGGCGGCCAGCGTGCAGATCGAAGAGAATCCATACGGGGCGGAGTTCGGGCGGTTTACGGGCGGCGTCACGAACCTTGAAACCAGAGGCGGCGGCGACAAGTTCAAGTTCACCGCCGCGCGTTTCTTTCCCACTTTCAGAAATATCATCGGCGGCCCGCTTGATTCCTTCAGGCCGCGTGTGACTCTCAGCGGCCCTCTTATCCATGATCGTTTATTCTTCCTGCAATCCTTTGAATACCGCTTCATGCGCGCGCGTGCGCCGAGTCTGGTCGCTCCGCATGACAACTCGACATCGGAGAGTTTCAACTCCTTCACGCAACTTGATCTCGTCCTGAATAAAAACAATCGAGTCAAAGCGACCGCAGCGGTCTTCCCGCAGAAGATTCGTTACGCCGGACTCGACACGTTCAATCCGCGGGAAGTCACCCCGAACATCAAACAGCGCGGCGTGCTCTTCTCCATTTCTGAGCAGGCGACTTTCAACGACGCCTCGTTTCTTTCCTCGACGCTGAGTTACAAGACTTTCGACGTTGACGTGTTCGCGCAAGGGGCGCAGCCGCTCACGCTCCTCCCCGAAGGCAACACGGGCAACTACTTCGCCGACACGCGCCGCCGTTCAGGTCGCTGGCAGTGGCAGGAGACTTACTACAGACGCCCCTTCGAGCTCGCGGGCCAGCACTCGCTCAAAGCCGGCGGCGAGTTCGATCACACAAGAATAGCAGCACAGTTTCGTTTCCAGCCGATTCTGATTCGGCGCAGTGACGGCACGCTGGGACAGCGAATTGACTTCACGGAGTCGAGCCGCATCGCGCTCGATGCGAGCGAACTCACCGCCTTCGTTCAGGATCGCTGGACGGTGCGCCCCGGCCTAATGATTGATGCGGGTCTGCGCTTTGATCGTGACACAATTTCCAGACAGTCCGGCGTCGCGCCCCGACTCTCGTTGATGTTGTTGCCCTTTAAGAACGACCGCACGATCCTCCGCGGCGGCATCGGTCTTTTCTATGACCGCACGCCGTTTTCCGCCGGCTACTTTGATCCATCGCGAGACAATCTTGACGATGAAGCCAACGACCAAGCCCCTGACTTCGCTTCAACGGGAAGACTTCTTCCGACCTCTAATGTTGCGGAGATACCGGAGCGAATAGTGACAAGGTTTGCCTCGGACGGGGCTACCGTTGTCGACGGGCCGCGACTGTTCAATAACGAGGCCGAGGGACGCTTGCGCAGGCCGCGCAGCCTGCGCTGGAGCTTGCAGCTTGATCGCGGGCTGACTAAAAACTTGACGGCGCGGGTCGGCTTTCTCCAGCGCCGCACCACCAGCGACCAATTGCTTGAACCGCGTCTCGGGCCGTCGGGCACAGACGCGCTCGTGCTGAGCAGTCGCGGCCGGTCGAGCTACCGCGAGTTGCAGTCACTTGCCAGTTACAGTAATCCTCGCGTCGGCAACTGGAACGCTTCCTACACGTGGTCGAGCGCGCGGGGCGACCTCAACACCATCGACAACTTTTTCGGAGACCTCCCGGCGTTCGTGGTGCGCCCGAACGAGTACGGGCCTCTCTCCTTCGACGCGCCGCACCGTTTTCTCGCCTACGGCACATTCAATACTCGCTACGAAATCAAAGTTTCCCCGTCGCTGGAGATTCGCTCCGGCTTTCCTTTTTCAAAAGTGAACGAGCAACTGGATTTCGTCGGGCGGCGCAATGAGGCCGGACGTTTCCCCAAGTATTTTTCGCTCGACATTCAAGTAACCAAAGCTTTCGTCATACCCAAGTTTGATCCACACAAGATGCGAATCGGCGTGGCGGTCTTCAACGTCACCAATCACTTCAATCCGCGCGACGTGCAGCAAAACATCGGCAGTCCGCACTTCGGCGCATTCTTCAACAGTCTCGGCACATCTGTGCGCGGTAAATTCGAGGTTGAGTTTTAAGCCTCATCCCGGCAGACCGGAGGCTGGCGGAACTTCCCCTATAGCCAATGATCTCTCGCAATTCAAAGATTAAAAGAAACGTTACTGGACTGAAATCTCCCTTGCTCTGTGTGGCCTTTCTTGTCTGTCTCACTCTGGTGGCCCTCGGGCGCGCTACGCCGCCCGCAGATAGCCTGCGTGTCACCGTGACAGACGCGCAACAGCGACCGCTGCCCAGGGCCGAATGTGTACTTCTGGATGTGGCAGTAACCGGTGCCGACGTGAAGACTCACGCGCCGGCAACGGCCACGGCTGACGAACAGGGCGTTGCCACCTTCACCAATGTTGCGCCCGGCTCGTACACGTTGCGCGTGGAGAGCAAAGGCTTCGATAGCCTGACGCGAGAAGGTGTCGTTATCGCAGCGGGCCGGACAAATGAAATCACGGTGGCGCTGGCCGTCGCGCCGGTGACGGAGAGCGTGACGGTTAGCGCGCCGGGCGACGCGGCGACGAACGTCGA
>DASYMM010000016.1:0-6715 GCA_036009085.1 Pyrinomonadaceae bacterium
ACGGGGAAGAGAACGGCGGGGGCGACGGGCGGCGCGCAGGGGTTATTGAGCGGCAACGCGTTGCAGGCGACGCTCGGGAACGCACAGGGCGGGAACGCGGGCGCGCAAACTCAGGCGGGCGGCGGCGACGTGAACGCGCGCGGCCAGAACGCGGGCGCGAATGTTCCGAACGGCGCGGGCGGCGCGGGTAGCGGCGCAACGGCGCAGAGCGGGACGCCGGGGAGCGTCAACGAGTTTCCGTTCGCCATCGAGGCGAAGGATTTGGATCGCGGTCAGGAGCGTTTCGAGATTTACTGCGCGATGTGCCACGGCGCGACGGGCTACGGCGACGGCATGATCGTGCGGCGCGGTTTCCGTCGTCCGCCCTCTTTTCACGACGACCGTTTGCGCGGTGAAACCGTCGGCCACTTCTTCGACGTGATCACGAACGGTTGGGGCGCGATGCCCGACTACGCGCAGCAGATTCCGGTGGAAGACCGCTGGAAGATCATCGCCTACGTACGCGCGCTGCAACTGAGCCAGAACATGCCCGCCGCCGAAGTGACGGAGGAAGTGCGACGGCAGCGGCGACCCGCGCGGGGCACGCCGCACACCGAAGGCGGACATCAGGGAACCGGAGGTGAGCGCACGCCATGAACGCGCCCCACACTACAGCCACAGCCGCAACTTACAACGCTCCGCCATCGGTCGAGCGAATCGGAGGGCGCGCGCTCCTCGTCGCGCTCGTCGCGCTCGTCCTGTGCGTCGGCGGCGCGTTCGTCAATCTCGCGGGCTTCTGGCGCGCTTATCTCGTCGGCTACGTTTTCTGGACGGGCGTGTCCGTCGGTTCGCTCGCCATCATCATGTTGCACCACCTGTCGGGCGGCGGTTGGGGCGTCGTGATTCGACGCCCGCTCGAAGCCGCCGCGCGGACGCTGCCCGTGATGTTCGTCCTCTTCATCCCGCTCGCCGTCGCGGTGCTCACGCACGGCCTGTACCCCTGGACGCTGCCGGAAGTGGCGGGCGAGCACGCCGTCAAGCACAAGGCGGTCTACTTAAACATCCCGTTCTTTCTCGGTCGCACGGTGTTTTACTTTGCGATGTGGTGGCTGCTCCAACACTTCCTGAACAAGTGGTCGCTCGAACAGGACCGGACGGACGACCCGCGCGAGCGTCGGCGTCTGAAAGACAAGCTGCAAAACCTGAGCGGCCCCGGCATCGTGCTCTTCGGTTTGACCGTCACGTTTGCGGCCGTTGACTGGGTGATGTCGCTCGAACCCGAATGGTTTTCCACGATCTACGGTTTGCTGATCATGGTCGGATGGGGCTTGACCGCGCTCGCCTTCGCCATCGTCACCACGGTTATTTTGTCGCGGGAAGAGCGTTTCGAGCACGTCTATCAGGCGCGCCATTTTCACGACCACGGCAAACTCCTGCTCGCCTTCGTGATGCTCTGGGCTTACTTTTCGTTTTCGCAATTTTTGATCATCTGGTCGGGCAACTTGCCGGAGGAGATTCCTTGGTATCTGCGGCGTCTCTACGGCGGTTGGGGCTACGTCGCGGGCGCAATCGTCGTCCTGCATTTCGCGCTGCCGTTCGTGCTCCTGCTCTCGCGCGACCTGAAACGACGCGCGCGCACGCTCGTCATGGTCGCGTTGCTCGTGCTCTTCATGCGCATCGTCGATCTGATGTGGACCATTGCGCCGAGCGCGCTCGCGATGCCGCAGCACGGCGGCGCAGCAGCGGCGGGACAAGGCGGGGGCTTCATCGCTCTAGTGGCTTATGCTTTGAACTTCGTCACGCCCGCACTGATCGGCGGCCTCTGGCTCTGGTGGTACGCGCGCGAACTCAGAAGCCGACCGCTGCTCCCGCTCGGCGACGAAGGATTGGAAAACGCGCTCGCCGAACCAAGCGGGCATCACTGAGAAGCGTCGGGGCGAGGGGAAAAGGGTCAGGGTTAAAGGTTAGAAGAAAGTGGTCGCGGGTTAATCGAGAGGCGAGGGTTTGAGATGGGAATCTTTGGTCACGGCAACGGGAAAGGCAAGCTGCACCTGACGGAGACGCCGGACGTGTCGCACATCACGAACCCCGATGTGATGCACGAAGAATCGGACGTGAGCGTGCGCGGCGTCGGCACGTTCGTCGGGTTGCTGTTTCTCGGCATCGTCATCGTGTGCGGCTTGATGTACGGGCTGTTCAAACTGCTCGACGCCTACGCGACGAGCAAGGAAGTTGCGCCGTCGCCGATGGCGCGCAGCGAACGCGAACGCCTGCCGCCGCCCGGCGTGCCCCGCCTGCAAGGCGCGCCCGACCACAAATCGCTCGACGACAAGAATTTGAGCTACGAAAAGAAAGAGCCGACGCTTGAGTGGCACGCGCTCCGGCAAAAGTACGAAGACGACCTGACTTACTACAACGACACCGATCCGGGTACGGGGATGGCGCGCGTCCCCATCGAGTTTGCGAAGAAAAAACTTTTGGAGCGGGGCTTGCCCGTGCGTCAACCGCCGCAGCAGCAAGGCGCAGCAGGCGCGACGCGCGAGGGACTCAACCTCCCGACCGCCGCGAGCGCAGGGCGACAGACGGAGAAGCGGGACAGGTGAGCAGTAAGCAATAGGCAGTAAGCAGTTTAATGAACAAGGTGATGAGTCGTAATAAAGTTATCGGAAAGAGGAGCCGTGCGAAGTGGCTTGCGCGCCGCGTCGCGTGTCTCCTGCTGCTTACTGCCTACTGCCTACCGCCTGCTGCCTTCGGGCAGTACGCGCAGCCGCCGCAGGGCGGCGTGTCGAGCAACGACGTGCCGCTCGCGCTCAGAGACATCAGCATCGAACAGCGTCTCGGCGCGCAAGTGCCGCTCGAACTCACTTTCCGCGACGAGACGGGACGCAACGTGCGGCTCGGCGACTATTTCGGCAAACGCCCGGTCTTCGTCTCGCTCGTCTATTACAATTGCCCGAAGCTCTGCAACCTCGTCTTAAACGGCTTGGTCGGCGGCCTCAGAACCTTGCCCTACACGGTGGGCAAAGAGTTCGACGTGGTGACCGTGAGCTTCGATCCGAGCGAGGGCGCAAGCGATGCCACAAAGAAGAAGGAAGTCGTGCTGCACGACTACGGGCGGAAGGGCGACGCCGCATCGTTCAACGCCGGTTGGCATTTCCTGACGGGCGACAAAGCTTCGATTGACGCGCTGGCTAACTCGGTCGGTTTCAAGTACGCGTTCGACACGGCGACAAACCAGTACGCGCACGCTTCCGGCGTGATGCTGGCGACGCCCGAAGGAAAACTCTCGCACTACTTTTACGGCATCGAGTATGCGCCGCGCGATTTGAAGTTCGGCCTGGTGGAAGCTTCGGCGGGGAAGATCGGGACGGCGGTTGATAAGTTGACGCTCTATTGCTTTCACTACGACCCGACGAGCGGAAAGTATGGCCCCGCGATCATGAACATCATGCGCCTGACGGGCGTGCTGACGGTGCTCGGTTTGGTGGCTTTGATCTCGATCTTACATCGCCGTCGCCGTCGCCGCGAGCAGGAGGAGCAGGCGTCAGCGTCGCCGCCGAAGCCGAAGGGGTTGAGCACGGGAGAGGCAGGAGGAATCGCTTAAAGAGATGCAGTTGCCACGATTACCATTTACGCCGGAGCAGGCTTCGACCGTCTCAGGGCAGGTGGACGCGCTCTACACCTATCTGGTCGCGATTACGCTCTTCTTCTCCGTGCTCGTCACGGTGCTCATCTTCTATTTCGCAGTGAAGTATCGCCGTCGCGACGCGAACGAACTGCCGCAGCCCATCGCCGGTTCGGTCAAACTGGAAACGATGTGGACGGTCATCCCGTTCCTCATCGCCATGACGATCTTCGTCTGGGGCGCGAGCCTCTACTTCACGCTCTACCGCCCGCCGAAAGACGCCATCGAGATTTTCGTGGTCGGCAAACAGTGGATGTGGAAATTCCAGCACACGGAAGGGCAGCGCGAGATCAACGAACTGCACGTGCCCGTCGGCGCGAAAGTTAAATTGACGATGACGACCGAAGATGTCATCCACTCGTTCGCCGTCCCGGCCTTCCGCATACGCTCCGACGTGGTTCCCGGTCGCTACACCTTCGCCTGGTTCGAGGCGACGAAGACGGGGCGTTATCACCTGAACTGCACGGAGTTTTGCGGCACGAACCATTCGGGCATGACGGGCTGGGTCGAGGTGATGGAGCCGACGGCGTATCAGGCTTGGCTCTCCGGCGGCGGGTCGGATTCTCCGGCGGCGCAGGGCGCGAAGTTTTTCCAGTCTCTGGGCTGCGCGACGTGTCACCGCATGGACACGCAGGGGCGCGGCCCCGTCTTAACCGGCGTCTTCGGCAAGCCGCAGCAGATGCAGAGCGGCGAGGACGTAATAGCCGACGAGGCTTACATACGGGAGTCCATCGTCAACCCGACGGCGAAAGTCGTGATGGGCTTCCAGCCGATCATGCCCGCCTATCAGGGTCAGGTGAACGAGGAGCAACTGCTGCAACTCATCGCCTACATACGCTCGCTCGGCGCGCCCGCGCAGCAGCAGGGCGGCGCAGCGACCACGACGGGCGGGCAGACCGGCGGCGCGACCACGACGACCGGCATCGAGCCGGACGCGCAACGCTCGAACCCGCTCAACTCCACTTCGCCGCGCCCGTCGGGCGGCGCAGGAGGAGCAGGCGGCGGCGGTTTGTCGCCCACGTCGCAGCGTCCGGCCACACCGTCGGGCGGCACAACGACGACGGGCGGCAACAGTAATCAGCGTTAGAGATGCCGTTGAGAACAGTTCACAGGTTGAAGACAAAAGGTTAAACGAAGTATGAGTTCACACGATCCGTCAATCCCGCCGCCGAACGCGCCGACAGGTTTGGACGCGCTGGGTTCGCGCACGAGGTTTGTGCACGAGAACTACATCACCGCCAACTACGGCATCAAGTCGTGGCTGCTGACGAAGGATCACAAGCGCATCGCGCTGCTGTATCTCGCCTCGGTGACGGTCTTCTTCATCCTCGGCGGCATCTACGCGCTCACCATCCGGCTCGAACTGCTGACCCCGAAGGGCGACATCGTTCAGCCGATGACCTACAACAAGCTGTTTACGCAGCACGGCATCGTGATGATCTTCTTCTTCCTGATTCCGTCCATCCCGGCGGTCTTGGGAAACTTCCTCGTCCCGATCATGATCGGGGCGAAGGATTTGGCCTTCCCAAAACTCAACCTGCTCAGTTGGTATCTCTATCTCGCGGGCGCGCTCTTCACGATCTGGGCGCTCCTGAACGGCGGCATTGACACGGGCTGGACGTTTTACACGCCCTACTCGACCACCTTCTCGAACACTTACGTGGTCGCCGCAGGTTTGGGAATTTTCATCAACGGCTTCTCCTCGATCCTGACGGGCTTGAACTTCATCGTCACCATCCACACGATGCGCGCCCCCGGCATGACGTGGTTTCGCCTGCCGCTCTTCATCTGGTCGCATTACGCGACGAGCCTGATCATGGTCTTGGGCACGCCCGTCATCGCCATCACGATTCTGCTCATCGCCTTAGAGCGCATCGTCAAGATCGGCATCTTCGACCCGCGACTCGGCGGCGATCCGGTTCTCTTCCAGCACTTCTTCTGGTTCTACTCGCACCCGGCGGTCTACATCATGATCCTGCCCTCGATGGGCGTGGTCAGCGAACTCATCTCGACGCACTCGCGCAAGAACGTCTTCGGCTATTCGTTCGTCGCCTTCTCCTCGCTCGCCATCGCCGTCTTCGGCTTTCTCGTGTGGGGGCATCACCTTTTCACTTCGAGCCAGTCGGTCTATGCCGGGATGATCTTTTCGTTCGTCTCCTTCGCCGTCGCCATCCCTTCGGCGGTGAAAGTGTTCAACTGGACGGCGACGCTCTACAAAGGCTCGATCTCCTACGACACGCCGATGCTCTACGCGCTCGGCTTCATCGGACTCTTTACCATCGGCGGCCTGACGGGACTGTTCCTCGCCGCGCTCGGCCTCGACGTTCACCTGACCGACACTTATTTCATCGTCGCGCACTTCCACTACATCATGGTCGGCGGCGCGCTGATGGGATACCTGGGCGGCCTGCACAACTGGTGGCCGAAGATCACGGGGCGCATGTACCCGGAGGGCTGGGGGCGTTTTTCGGCGCTCGTCATTTTCGTCGGCTTCAACCTGACGTTCTTCCCGCAGTTCCTTCTCGGCTACATGGGCATGCCGCGCCGCTACCACGCCTACGCCGAAGAGTTTCAAGTCCTGAACGTCTTCTCGACGGCGGGCGCAAGCATCCTCGGCTTCGGGTTGCTCATCCCCGGCATCTATTTCATCTGGTCAATGCGCTACGGCAAGTTTGCGCCGCCGAACCCGTGGGCGGCGACCGGGTTAGAGTGGCGCACGGCCAGCCCGCCGCCGACGGAGAACTTTGCTTCGACGCCCGTTGTCACCTGGGAGGCTTACGAGTACAGGCCGATGGAGGAGATGGAAGTCATCGGCCCAGACAAGCGCGACACCGCGCAACCCGCGCACGGCGAGGCGTTGACCTAACAGGCGAAAGAGGGACGGAAACACCGACATGGCACACGCAGACACATTGGACGCGCACGGCGCAGGCGGAGCAGAAGTGGCGGCGGCGGAGCATCACGCCTCTCCCAATCTCGCGCACCATTTCGACAATCTGGAGCAGCAGCGCGAGGCCGGAAGCCTCGGCATGTGGCTCTTCCTCGTTACCG
>DASYMM010000017.1:0-5286 GCA_036009085.1 Pyrinomonadaceae bacterium
ACGCGCTCTACGAGTTGCCCTGGGGGCGTGGCCGCAGGTGGGGAAGCGATTGGAATCGCGTCACCGATTTCTTCCTCGGCGGCGTCCAGATGGGTGGGATTCTGCGCTGGTATTCCGGCAGGCCGTTCACGGTCTTCTCCGGCTCGAACACGCTCTCGCAGGTGGTCTTGACCCCCGCGAGTTGCAACGACTGCTCGCCCGATCTGGGGAGCCTCACGTTGGAGAACGGCAACAACGTCTTCTTCACGCCGGAGCAGCGCGCGCAGTTCTACGTGCCCGAACCGGGCGAGGCGAGCAACGTGGGGCGCAACTTCTTTACCGGCCCCCCGCTGTTCAATCTTGACCTGACGATGGGCAAGCGTTTCCGTTTCGACGAGACGCGCAACCTCGAATTCCGCATGGAGGTGCAGAACGCGACCAACACGCCTTCCTTCTCCGTGCCGGACGCGAATCTGGCTCTGACCACCGGCTCGTTCGGCCAGATACTCGGCTCGACGGCCAGCACTTCGCGCAAAGTGCAGTTCGCCATGAAGTTCAACTTCTAGCCCCGTCGCGGCGGTAGCGTTCGCCCGAAACGGACGCTACCGCCGCAACGGATTCAACTCAAGACCACTTGATTAAGAACCTCTAACAGAACTTGGTGAAGCAAAGAAATGAACCACGAAAGAACACGAAACGGCACGAAAAGAGTTCGTGCTATTTAGTGTGGTTTCGTGGTTACGGTTTTGTTAGCCGCTCTAAGACTGTTTGATTAAGAGCGTTTGATGTCGAATAAAAGTCTCTCTGTACGCACGGCTCTGCTCGCGGTTCTGCTCGCGGCCTTGCTCTGCGCGCTCCCCGCCGCGCGCCAGCACGCGCGGCTCAAATCTTCCGGCGTCGTCGCGGCGTCGCCCGCATACGATCTCGTCATCAAAAACGCGCGCGTCGTTGACGGCACGGGGAATCCGTGGTTTCGCGCCGACATTGCCGTTAAAGACGGGCGCATCGCGCGCATCGGGCGCATCGCAGAGGGCGAGGCGCAAAAGGTAGTTGACGCGCGCAACCAGATCGTCGCGCCCGGTTTCATAGACGTGCACACGCACGTGGAAAATATTTACAACCTGCCCGCCGCCGAAAACTTCGTGCGGATGGGCGTCACCTCCGTCGTCACGGGCAACTGCGGTTCGTCTGCGACGGACATCGGCGCGTTCTTAGGCCGCATCAAGGAGCAGCCGCTCGCCGTCAATCTCGCCACGCTCATCGCGCACGGCGACGTGCGCCGCAAAGTGCTCGGACTCGAAGCGCGCGCGCCCACGCCCGAAGAGTTGCAAAAGATGGAGGCCATCGTCGAGCAGGGCATGCGCGACGGCGCGGTCGGCCTCTCGACCGGACTCATCTACGTGCCCGGAACTTACGCCAAGACCGACGAAGTGACTGCGCTCGCACGCGTCGCCGCGCGCCACGGCGGGGTCTATGCCACGCACATGCGCAACGAGGGCGAACACGTCCTCGAAGCCATACGCGAAAGCATCTCTATCGGCGAGAGTGCGGGCTTGCCCGTGGAGATTTCGCATTTCAAGATCAGCAATAAAAAGTTGTGGGGACAAACCGCCGCCACCATCGGTCTCGTGCGCGAAGCGCGCGGGCGCGGCCTGCAAGTCACGGTTGACCAGTACGCTTACACGGCGAGTTCGACTTCGCTCGATTCGCGCCTGCCGAGTTGGGCGCTCGAAGGCGGGCGCAACGCGGGGAAGACCCGACTCGCCGATAAGCCGACGCGCGAACGCATCGTCACTGAAATGAAAGACACGCTCAAGCGCAGCGGCTTCAAGGATTTTTCCTTCGCCGTGGTGGCGGGCTACGAGCCGAACCCTGCATTCAACGGCAAGTCCATCGCCGAGATCACGAAACAAGCGCGCGGCAAGACGGACGTGACGAATCAGATCGAGCAGATTTTGGAGATGTACGCGGCGGGCGGCGCAGGCATGGTCTATCACGGCATGAGCGAGCCGGACGTGCAGAACATCATGCGCGAGCCGTTCACGATGATCGCGTCCGACAGCGGCGTGCGCCGCTTCGGCGAGGGCGCGCCGCACCCGCGCGGCTACGGCAACAACGCGCGCGTGCTCGCACGCTACGTGCGCGAATTGCGCCTGCTCACGCTCGAAGATGCCATCCGCAAAATGACTTCGCTCCCCGCGCAAACTTTTCGCCTCGCCAACCGTGGCCTCCTGCGCGAAGGCTTCGCCGCCGACCTCGTCATATTCGACGAAGCCGCAATCGCCGACCGCGCCACTTACGCCGCGCCGCACCAGTATCCGGTCGGCATCAGCTACGTCTTCGTCAACGGGCAGGGGGTGTTCGCGGAAGGGCAGATGACAGAGGCGCGTCCCGGCGCGGCTTTGGCCGGGACTTCTACTGCGGCGGCGAAATAAAGCTGCCCGCGAGTCTGCTCGTCTCCGCCTTGCGAAACTGCGCGAAACTGGTCCGGCCTGAAGTCGAATCTTGACTGCTCGTGAGCAATTATCATCAAGGGGGACACTGAAAATCACGCTCTCCCTGCGAAAGGAATAAACAAATGGCGCCGACTCATTTACGTTCCCTCCGGTTGATGCTGACTGCCCTCGGACTCGCGCTCGCCGTGTGGGCGATGCCTGCGCCGGTGCAGGCGCAAACCGTTACCGGCACGTTGCAGGGAACGGTGACAGATCAAACCGGCGCAGTGGTTCCCGGCGTGACCATCACCATCCGCAACGTCGAGACTGGACAGGAGCGCGTCGTCACGACCAACGACGAAGGCGCGTACAACGCCCCGTTCCTTCCGCTTGGGCGTTACAATATCAACGCTTCGGTTTCAAGTTTTGGTCGCGTCACACGCGAGAACGTCGAAGTGACGCTCAATCAAACCATCGTCGCAAACTTTGAACTGCGTCCGGCGTTGAATGAAGACGTTACGGTGACGACCGACACCGCGCAGATCAACACGACCAACGCGGAGATCAAAGGCTCGCTCAACGCGCAGGAGATTCTCGACAAGCCGACGGCCAATCAGGGCAACTTTCTGACGCTGGCCGAAACCTTCACAGGCTTTCAGGAAAATCCCACTTCGGGGCAGAACAATCCGACCCTCTCATCCGGCTCCTCCATCAACTTCAACGGCACGGGCGCGCGCGGCGCGACCTTCCAGATTAACGGCGTCAACAACGACGACTCTTCCGAGAATCAGAACCGGCAGGGCGCGTCGCTCTCCACGATCAAAGAGTTTCAGGTCATCACCAACAACTTCACCGCCGAGTTCGGGCGCGGCTACGGTGCGGTCGTCCTCGTCCAGACGAAGAACGGCACAAACGAACTCCACGGCGACGCCTACATCTATCACAACGACAGTGCGCTCAACGCCGCCAACAACGCCTTCAGCCCCAATGCGCAGAAGGCCGTCAACCGCCGCAACCAGTTCGGCTTCACCACCGGCTTCCCCATCTTCCAGAATCGCCTCTTCGGCTTCGTCAGTTTTGATCACACGGAAAACTCCGGCGCGTTGAATTTCTCGCGCGACGTGTTCACCCTTGAAGAGCGCGACCCGGCCAACTGGTTCCGGCAGACGCCCGCCAACAACACGCCCGCCAACCGCGCCTTTGTCCAGTCGGTCATTGACCGTTTCAAGAACGCTCTGCCGAACGATGCAGCGTCAGGCCCGCGCGTCTTTCGCGGCCAACAAGGTTTCAGTTTCCCCGACCGCGACTACTCGGGGCGGTTCGACTGGAACCTGCGCTCGGAAGACAACCTCTTCGCCCGGTGGCAATACACGCGGCAGAGGCGCGATGCGGAAGACATCATCCTCGGCGAGCGCGCCGATCAAAACAACAAGCAACAGAATATCGGCCTGACGTGGACGCACCTGTTTTCGGGCAAAACCGTCGGCGAATTTCGTTACGGTCTCGGCCTGCGCACCACGCTCGTCAACATCACCGCCGGTAACGACACGCCGGTCTTGCGTTTCGCCAATCCGCGAGTCGTCGGCGGCGGCTCGATCATCGGCAACGCGGGCGCGTTTCCCATCCAGCGTTATCAAACCGACAATCAGTTCGTCTATAACCTCTCGACGCTCTTCGGGAGCAAGCATTATCTCAAAGCGGGCACGGACATCCGACGCCAGAAACTCGACGACTTCGCCGACAACTTCTCGCGCGGCTTCTATAACATCACCGGCACATGCAGCGGTGTGACTTACAGAGACCCGCTGGTTCCCGCGCCGACCAATACGTCCGGCATGATCGCTCTTTTGAACGGTTGCGTCACCACGTTCCAGAAAGGCTTCGGGCCGTTCTTCCTTGAGAATCGCATCAACGAGTCGAACTTTTATTTTGAAGACAACTGGAAGGTGACTTCCAATCTGACGCTCAATCTGGGAGCGCGCTACGAATATGTCTCTGCGCCGCGTGAGGCAGAGGGGCGCGTGGATTACGTCTTCGGCGCGGACAAGGACAACATCGAGCCGCGCGTGGGTTTTGCCTACAGTCCGAGTTTCAAGGAAGGCTTTCTGGCGCGACTGTTCGGCGGGGCGGGCGATTCTTCGATTCGCGGCGGCTACGGCATCTATCACGGTCGCATCTTCCAGTCGGTCTTCTCGCAATCGGGCGCGACCGTGCGCTTCAATCCGCCCGACGCCTTCTTTTACAACCAGACGGGAAACCCCACGGCTCTCTTTAATCCGAACAATCTGGCCGACCCGACCAACGGCTTCACGTTCACGTCCGGCCCGCAAACCGTCCGCCACACCGAAGCCCTCATCGATCCGGGACTTGAGATGCCCTACACGCAGCAGTGGAATTTGAGTTTTGAACGGCAACTGCCGCTCACGTCTTCGGTCAGAATCAGCTACACGGGCAACCGTGGCATTGGCCTGCTCCGCTTTGCGCTTGATAATCTGCCCATCCACGATCCCGCGAACGGCGCGCTTGTCGCCAACCATCCGAACAACGCCCCCGCGGTGCTCTATACGGCGGCCAACCGGACGGCCGGCGACCCGCGCGGCGTTGACGTGCGCGGTCAGGTTCTACGCCCCGCCGCCGATATTCTCTGCGCCGGGACGGGGCTACCCGGCCTCGACCGAATCCCGGGGCTGTGCCCGAACAACGTGCCGCTCGGCGCGCTCGAATATAGTTTCCGCGTCCCGCGTTCCAATGAACGGCGACCGGACGGCGCATTTTCCACCAACACCGTCGTCGGCAACGCCGCCTGGAGCTACTATCACGGGCTACAGGTTGAGTGGACGAAGCGTTTGAGCCACAACTTCAACTTTCAGGC
>DASYMM010000018.1:0-13210 GCA_036009085.1 Pyrinomonadaceae bacterium
AGATCACACAGCGCGCCTCGCTCGCCGGAGCGCACGGCTCGTGGGTCGAAGTGGTCGATTCGGTCAACATGCTCATTGACGACATGGCGCGCCCCACGAACGAGATCACGCGCGTCATCGGCGCAGTCGCCAACGGCGACCTCTCGCAACGCATGGCGCTCGACGTGGAAGGCCGCCCGCTCAAAGGCGAGTTCCTCCGCTCCGTCAAGATCGTCAACTCGATGGTGGATCAACTCGGCTCTTTCGCCTCGGAAGTCACACGCGTCGCGCGCGAAGTGGGCACGGAAGGGAAGTTGGGCGGCGAAGCGAAAGTAAAAGGCGTGGCGGGCACGTGGAAAGACCTGACCGACAGCGTCAACTCGATGGCCGGCAACCTCACCGCGCAGGTGCGCAACATCGCGGACGTGACGACGGCAGTAGCCAACGGCGACCTCTCGAAGAAGATCACCGTTGATGTGAAAGGCGAGATTCTGGAACTCAAGAACACCATCAACACGATGGTTGACCAGTTGAACTCCTTCGCCTCGGAAGTGACGCGTGTGGCGCGCGAAGTGGGCACGGAAGGGAAGTTGGGCGGGCAAGCCGACGTGCGCGGTGTGGCGGGCACGTGGAAAGACCTCACGGATAATGTGAACTCGAGGGCGAGCAACTTGACGGGTCAAGTCCGCAACATCGCGGAGGTGACGACCGCCGTGGCGAACGGCGACTTGTCGAAGAAGATCACCGTTGATGTTAAAGGCGAGATTCTGGAACTCAAGATCACGATCAACACGATGGTCGATCAATTGAACTCGTTTGCGTCGGAAGTAACGCGCGTGGCGCGCGAAGTGGGCAGCGAAGGCAAACTCGGCGGTCAGGCCGATGTCAAAGGCGTCGCCGGAACTTGGAAGGATTTAACCGACAATGTGAACTCGATGGCGAGCAATCTCACGGGTCAGGTACGCAACATCGCGGAGGTGACAACCGCCGTGGCGAACGGCGACCTCTCGAAGAAGATCACCGTGGACGTGAAGGGCGAGATTCTGGAATTGAAAGACACCATCAACACGATGGTGGATCAACTTAACGGCTTCGCCTCCGAAGTGACGCGCGTGGCGCGCGAGGTCGGCAGCGAGGGCAAACTCGGCGGGCAAGCGGACGTGAAGGGCGTCGCGGGCACGTGGAAGGATTTGACCGACAGCGTCAACTCGATGGCCGGCAACCTGACGGGTCAAGTCCGCAACATCGCGGAGGTGACGACCGCCGTGGCGAACGGCGACTTGTCGAAGAAGATCACTGTGGACGTGCGCGGGGAAATTCTGGAGTTGAAGGACACGATCAATACGATGGTTGATCAACTCAACGCCTTTGCGTCGGAAGTAACGCGCGTCGCGCGCGAAGTGGGTTCTGAGGGCAAACTCGGCGGTCAAGCCGATGTGCGCGGCGTAGCCGGGACGTGGAAGGATTTAACGGACAGTGTGAACTCGATGGCCGGAAATCTCACCGGCCAAGTCCGCAACATTGCGGAAGTGACGACGGCTGTGGCGAACGGCGACCTCTCGAAGAAGATCACCGTGGATGTGAAAGGCGAAATCCTTGAGTTGAAGAACACGATCAACACGATGGTGGATCAACTCGGCTCTTTCGCCTCGGAAGTCACACGCGTGGCGCGTGAAGTGGGCACGGAAGGGAAGTTGGGCGGGCAGGCGCAGGTGACGGGCGTGGCGGGCACGTGGAAAGACCTGACCGACAACGTCAACTCGATGGCCGGCAACCTCACCGCGCAGGTGCGCAACATCGCGGATGTGACGACGGCGGTAGCTAACGGCGACCTCTCGAAGAAGATCACCGTGGATGTCCGTGGTGAAATCCTTGAGTTGAAAGACACGATCAACACGATGGTTGATCAACTCAATTCGTTCGCGTCAGAAGTGACGCGCGTGGCGCGCGAGGTGGGCACGGAAGGCAAACTCGGCGGGCAGGCCGACGTGCGCGGCGTGGCGGGCACGTGGAAAGATTTGACGGATAACGTCAACTCGATGGCCGGTAATTTAACGGGTCAGGTGCGCAACATCGCGGACGTGACGACGGCAGTAGCCAACGGCGACCTCTCGAAGAAGATCACGGTGGATGTGAAGGGCGAGATTCTGGAACTCAAGAACACCATCAACACGATGGTTGATCAACTCAATTCGTTTGCCTCGGAAGTGACGCGCGTGGCGCGCGAGGTGGGCACGGAAGGAAATCTCGGCGGGCAGGCCGACGTGCGCGGCGTCGCCGGAACGTGGAAAGACCTCACGGATAACGTCAACTCGATGGCCGGGAATCTCACGAGCCAGGTGCGCGGCATCGCAAAGGTCGTGACGGCGGTGGCGAACGGCGACTTGAAACGCAAGTTGACGGTGGAGGCGAAAGGCGAGATCGCGGAGTTGGCCGACACCATCAACAGCATGACCGACACGCTCGCCACCTTCGCCGACCAGGTGACGACCGTGGCGCGCGAAGTGGGCGTGGAAGGAAAACTCGGCGGTCAGGCGAACGTGCCGGGCGCAGCGGGCACTTGGCGCGATTTGACCGACAATGTGAACGGGCTGGCCGCCAACCTCACGACGCAGGTGCGCGCTATCGCGGACGTTTCGACCGCCGTGACGAAGGGCGACCTCACGCGCTCGATTGATGTGGAGGCGCTCGGCGAAGTGGCCGCGCTCTCCGAAACCATCAACGAGATGATCTTGAATCTCAAGGAGACGACGCAGAAGAACACCGAACAGGATTGGTTGAAGACGAACCTCGCGCGCTTCACGCGCATGCTGCAAGGCCAACGCGACATGGCGACCGTCTCCCAACTCGTCCTCTCCGAACTCGCGCCGCTCGTTGACGCGCAACAGGGCGTCTTCTACGTCAACGCTTCCAACAACGGCTCGCCCCTGATGAAACTGCTCGGCGGCTACGCCTTCACGGAGCGCAAGAATTTGTCGAACGAGTACAAGCAAGGGCAGGGACTCGTCGGGCAATGCGTGCTGGAGAAAGAGCGCATCCTTTTGACGAACGTGCCGGACAACTACATCCGCATCGGGTCGGGACTAGGCGAAGCCGCGCCGCTCAACATCATCGTGCTGCCCGTCCTGTTTGAAGGCGAGGTCAAAGCGGTCATCGAGTTGGCGTCGTTCAATCGCTTCAACGATACGCACCTGACGTTCCTCGATCAGTTAACCGAATCCATCGGTATCGTCTTGAACACGATTGAGGCCAACAGCCGCACGGAAGATTTGCTGCTGCAATCGCAATCACTCGCGGCGGAGCTACAGAGCCAGCAGGACGAACTCAAGAAGAAGAACGAACAACTCGAACAGCAGGCGGAATCTCTGCGCGAATCGGAAGAACTGTTGAAGAGCCAGCAGGAAGAGTTGCAGCAGACGAACGAAGAGTTGCAGGAGAAGGCGACGCTGCTGGAGAAGCAGAAGGCCGAAGTCGAGGCGAAGAATCGCGAGGTGGAGGAAGCGCGCTGGGCGATGGAAGAGAAGGCCGAACAACTCGCGCTCACTTCCAAGTACAAGTCCGAATTCCTCGCCAACATGTCGCACGAACTGCGCACGCCTCTGAATAGCATGCTCATCCTCTCGCGCCAGTTGTCCGAGAACAAGGACGACAATCTGACGCCGAAGCAGGTGCAGTTTGCAGAGACGATCCACTCTTCGGGAGCGGATTTGCTCTCGCTCATCAACGACATTCTCGACCTCTCGAAGATCGAATCCGGCATGATGGGCATAGACATCAGCGACGTGTCGTTCGCGGATGTCGGCGGTCAACTCGAACGCAGCTTCCAGCAGGTTGCGCTCGACAAGAAACTCAACTTCGCCATCGAACGCGACGAGAAGTTGCCCGCCGTGATGCGCACGGATGAAAAGCGTCTGCAACAGATTCTCAAGAATTTACTCTCGAACGCTTTCAAGTTTACGGAGCAGGGAGGCGTCACGCTCAGGATCGAACCCGCGCTCTCCGGCATGAAGTTTTATCAAGAGAGTCTGAATCGCGTCGAGCAGGTCGTCGCCTTCTCTGTGAGCGACACGGGCATCGGCATCGCGGCAGACAAGCAACGCATCATCTTCGAGGCGTTCCAGCAGGCCGACGGCACGACGAGCCGCAAGTACGGCGGCACGGGACTCGGACTCTCCATCAGCCGCGAGATCGCGCGACTCCTCGGCGGCGAGATTCGCGTCGTGAGCGTGCCGGGCGAAGGCAGCACTTTCACGCTCTACCTGCCGCTCGCCTACGCCTCCGGCGACGCGTCCGGCAACGGCTCCGGCCACAGGCTGGACGCATCGGGCGGCACGCGTAACGCGCCCACCGCCGCCGACCACGCCGCGGCGTGGACTCCAATGTCGCTGTACGACATGGACGCCGCGCTCATCGGGGCGAGCGAGATCAGCGACGACCGCAACAGCATCTTCGACGGCGAACGCGTCGTGCTCATCGTCGAAGATGATCTCAACTTCGCGCGCATCCTCCTAGACCTCGCGCGCGAGAAAAACTTCAAAGGACTCGTTGCCACGCGCGGCGATGCCGCGCTCGCGCTCGCACGCAAGTACAAGCCCGACGCCATCACGCTCGACATCAAGTTGCCCGACCGCGACGGCTGGACTGTGCTTGATCGCTTGAAGCACGATCCGAACACGAGCCACATCCCCGTCCACATCATTTCCGGCGAGGAGCAACGCCAGCGCGCGCTGCATCTCGGCGCGATCACGCACCTGCAAAAACCCGTGAGCCGCGAAGATTTGGCGTCGGCCTTCGACCAGATCACGGCCTTCGCCGAACGACGCGTGCGGCGCCTGCTCGTCGTGGAAGACGACGACGCGCAACGCATGAGCATCGTCGAACTCATCGGCAACGGAGACGTGACGACCACCGCCGTCGCCACCGGACAGGAAGCGCTCGACGCGCTGCAAAACGAGCCGTTCGACTGCATGGTGGTTGATTTGAAACTTCCCGACATGTCGGGCTTCGACTTGATCGAGCGGATTCAGAAGGATTTGGGTCGCGCCGACTTGCCGATCATCGTCTATACGGGCAAGGAGTTGACGGGCAAGGAGGAGACGCAACTGCGCAAAGTCGCCGACGCGATCATCGTCAAGGAAGTGAGTTCGCCCGAACGACTGCTCGCGGAGACGGCTCTCTTCCTGCACCGCGTCGAGGCCAATTTGCCGGAGCCGAAGCGGCGTATGCTTGAGCAGTTGCATCGCCGCGACCCGGTGCTCGCCGGTCGCAAGGTCTTGATCGTGGACGACGACGTGCGGAACATCTTCGCCTTAACGAGCGCGCTCGAAAGTCACAACATGGAGGTCGTCCACGCCGAGAACGGGCAGGAGGGCATAGACACTTTGCAGGCGACCGAAGGCGTCGAAGCGGTCTTGATGGACATCATGATGCCGGGCATGGACGGTTATCAGGCCATTCAAGCGATCAGGGAGATTGAACGGTTCAAGAACTTGCCGATCATCGCTCTGACCGCGAAGGCGATGAAGGCCGACCGCGACCGCTGCATCGAGGCCGGGGCTTCGGACTACATCTCGAAGCCGCTGGACATTGATCAACTGCTGTCGCTCCTGCGCGTCTGGCTCTACCATCAGGAAGAAGCGATAGGCTAAAGATGAGCGCGTTACCGGCTGAACAGACACAACTCGAAGACATCGAGATCGCCCTGCTGCTCGAAGGCTTGTACCGCGTCTATGGCTTCGACTTTCGCGACTACTCGCCCGCTTCGATCAAGCGGCGCATACTCGAACGCATGCGCGCCGAGAAGATCGCCACCGTCTCGGCTTATCAGGATTGCGTGTTGCACGACGACGCGTGCATGGAGCGACTGCTCGTGGGTCTCTCCGTGCACGTCACTTCGATGTTTCGCGATCCGAGTTTCTATCTGACGTTTCGCCAGAAGGTCGTGCCGATCCTCAGGACTTACCCGACGGTGCGCATCTGGCACGCGGGCTGTTCGACGGGCGAGGAAGTCTATTCGATGGCGATTCTTTTGCAGGAGGAGGGCTTGTATCGCAAGTGCGTGATCTACGCGACGGACATCAGCCGCGAAGTTTTGCGCAAGGCGCGCGAGGGCATCTTCCCGCTCTCGGCGATGCAGGAATACACGCAGAACTACATGCGCGCGGGCGGCAAGCACGAGTTTTCCGATTACTACACGGCGCACTACGACAACGTGATCTTTCATCCCGCGCTCAAGACAAACGTGGTCTTCTCCGAACACAACCTCGTGACGGACGGCTCGTTCAACGAGTTTCACGTCATCCTGTGCCGCAACGTGATGATCTATTTCAACAAGGCTTTGCAGGAGCGCGTGCACAATCTGGTTTACGAGAGCCTTTCGATGTTCGGCGTCTTCGGGCTAGGCAACAAAGAGTCTCTGAAGTTTACGCCGCGCGCGGATTTTTACGAGAGGCTGGACAGCCGCGATAAACTCTATCGGAAAGTGAGGTGAGGTTGACGGTAGAACTCGTCGTTGTCGGCACGTCATACGGCGGATTGGCTGCGCTGCAAGTTGTGCTGCCCGCGCTGGCGCGCGACTTCCCGCTGCCCGTCGTCGTCGTGCAGCATCGCGGCAAGGATTCGGACAACCTCTGCGAGTTTTTGCAGAAGCACTCTGCGCTCCCGCTCTTGGAGCCGAACGACAAGGAGGCGATTGCGCCGGGGCGCGTCTATCTCGCGCCGCGCGATTATCATCTGCTCATCGAGCGCGACGGCTTCGCTCTGTCAACGGAAGCGCCCGTCGGTTATGCGCGCCCGTCGGTCAACGTGTTGTTTGAATCGGCGGCGGACATTTATCAGGAGCACACGCTCGGCATCATCCTGACGGGCGCAAACGCTGACGGCGCGCGCGGACTCGCGAAGATCAAAGCCTACGGGGGCTTGTGTGTGGTGGAAGACCCGGCGAGCGCGGAGTCGCGCGGGATGCCGCAGGCGGCGATTGCCGCCACGCAGGTTGACGCGATTTTGCCGCTGCGAAAAATCGCGCCCTACTTGAATCAACTCTGTCAACACGAGCCGGGGTCGTCCGATGCAAGCTGAGACGCTAATGCAAGTTGAGACGCAAAAAATCAATATCCTGATGGTGGACGACAGCCCGACGAACCTGCTCGCGCTCGAAGCCATCCTGCAAGCCCCGGATCGCAATCTCGTGCGCGCCGCCTCCGGCGACGAGGCTCTGCGCTACCTGCTCGAAGGCGACGTGGCCGTCATCCTGCTCGACGTGTACATGCCCGGCATTGACGGACTCGAAACCGCCGCGCTCATCCGCGGGCGCGAAAAATCGCGCGACATCCCCATCATCTTTCTCACCGCAGACTCCACCGGCAATCGCCACATCGCGCGCGGCTATTCGCTCGGCGCGGTTGATTACATCCTCAAACCCGTTGACCCCGACATCCTGCGCTCGAAGGTCGCAGTCTTCGTCGAGTTGTTCAAGAAGACGGAAGAGATCAAGCGGCAGGCGGAACTCCTCCACGAGAAGAACATCGAGTTGGAGAACGCCAATCTCCAACGCCTCGGTAAACTCATCGACCTCGGGCAGGAGCTCGCCGCCCTGCGCGATCCGAAACAGGTTTTGGAAAAGTTCTGCGGCGCGGCGCGCGACATTATCGGAGCGGAGCACGCGGGAGTCGGCGTGTTGTCTGAGGACGGGCGCGCGCTTCGCTACTTTTGTCATTGCGACGAGTGTATGGTCGGCGACGAGTCTCTGACTTCGCCGCTGGTGAGCGAAGAACTGTTAGACCGCCTGCTGGCAGAGGGTCGCCCCCTGCGTCTGAGCGAAGCGGCGGAGACGCTCGAAGCCGAACATTTCTCGTCGCCGCGCGTCTCGATGCAATCCTTCCTCGGCGCGCCCATCCTTTCGCCCGCACGCGCCTACGGCTGGCTCTACCTGTCCAACAAACTCGACGCCGAAGAGTTCAGCGAGGCCGACGAGCGACTCGCCGTGACGCTCGCCACGCAGGTTTCGGCTTCATACGAAAACGCGCGGCTCTACACGGAGGCGCAACGCCACGCTGCGGAGTTGCAACAGGAAGTGGCCGAGCGCAAGCAGGCCGAAGAGGAACGCGCGCGCCTCCTGATTCGCGAACAGGCCGCACGCGCCGAAGCCGAACGCGCCAACCGCACGAAAGACGAATTTCTCGCCACGCTCTCGCACGAACTCCGCACTCCCCTGACGGCCATCCTCGGCTGGACGCATCTCATTCGCGGCGGCAGCCTCGACGATTCGATGCTCGGTCGCGCGCTCGAAACCATCGAACGCAACGCGCGCTCGCAGTCGCAGTTGATTGACGATCTGCTCGACGTGTCGCGCATCATCACGGGCAAACTCGCGCTCGATTTTAATCCCGTCGAACTCTCCTCGATCATCGAAGCGACGATTGACACCGTGCGCCCGATGGCCGAAGCGAAATCCATTCGCGTGGAACCGCAACTTAAAACTTCTCATTGCATGGTGTCGGGCGACCCGGCGCGCTTGCAGCAGGTGGTCTGGAATCTCTTCTCGAACGCGGTGAAGTTCACACCCGAAGGCGGACAGGTCGAGGTCGGCTTAATGTGCGACGAGCGGCACGTGGAGTTGCAGGTGCGCGATACGGGGCAGGGCATCTCGCCGGAGTTTCTGCCCTACATCTTCGACCGCTTCCGGCAGGCCGACGGCACGACGACGCGCAAGCACGGCGGACTCGGACTCGGCCTCGCCATCGTGCGCCATCTCGTCGAACTCCACGGCGGCACGATTCGCGCAGAGAGCGAAGGCGACGGGCAGGGTTCAACCTTCAAACTCAGCTTGCCGCTCGCGTCGGATACGAAAGCGAGCAGCAACGGCGCGCCGGAGGCTGATGAGGCTCAGACGGCGGAGTCGGAGACGACGGAGTTGAACTTCCTCGTCAAGTCAAAGGCGCTCGAAGGCTTGCGCATCCTGATCGTGGACGACGAACCGGATACGCGTGAGTTGGTGCAGGAAGTGCTCGGACGACAAGGGGCGGAAGTGCGCGCGTGCGGGTCTGTCAAGGATGCCTTGCGGACGCTCGCGGCGTGGCAGGCCGACATGATCGTCTCGGACATCGGCATGCCTCTGGAAGACGGTTACGAGTTGATCCGGCGCGTGCGCAAACTCGATGCAGGCGCGCGCGGGCAAATTCCGGCGGTGGCTCTGACGGCTTACGCCGGGGCTGAGGATGTCAAACGCGCGCTCGACGCAGGCTTTCAAACGCACGTCGCCAAGCCGGTTGACCCGAAAGCCCTGATCGCGACCGTGGCGCGCACCGCCGGACGCGAGACGCCGATTGATGCTTGACCAAACTTCACCACAAAGGCACGTAGACACGAAGAAAACTTTAAGAAGTTAACTTCGTGTCTACGTGCCTTTGTGGTTAATTTACTTAGGCTCGTTTAGTGCGGTGTGGCGCGCGCCGCTCATCGTGACAGTCAGCCCGCGTGCAGAAGCGTCCGCAACTCCCTGCCGAAGCGAACGTCAATCTTGCCCGGACGCGCTTCAACCACGCTGCCTTCTCCGAATTTTGTGTGTGAGATATTGTCGCCCGCCGCGTAAATTTCTCCCGGCGAATAGGGGCGCGCGGGCGCGTTGGAAGCCGCGCGCGTCTTCATTTCAAGCGAGCGCGCGCCGGTCGTGCGGCGAGTCTTCACCGCTCCGGCGGCGGCCTGCGGGTCGCGGTAGCGATGCGTGGATTGACAGTAGTTGCAGGTGACGCGTTCGATCTGGCCGGCGGAGTGTAGGGCGACAACCTGATGCATGCGTTCTTCCTTGCAGCGTCCGCAATAGGCTTGCACGTCGTCGCCGAGACGAATCTTTTTCAACATCGCGTGTACGATAAAATTCCTTGCTCGATAGGGGAGCCAAACTGTTGCGAAATTGATCTGCCGCCCCGCGCTCTCGCGTCCCCGTGATTTGCTTTCAATATCTCCGATACCACTATGCGGCAGCCCGCGCCATAGAGCAAACCGACAAGGGGGCAATTGCGGATTGCGGACGCTCCAATTGCGGAATGCGGATTTCGGATTGCGGATTGAAATAGCAGTAGGCCGTTAGCCGTCTCTTGCTTTCTAATCCGCAATCCGAAATCCGCATTCCAAAATTCCAAAGGAGAGACCCGCCAACGCTCTCCCCTTCGTTGGCGGGTCTCTCAATTGGATCGTCGTTCACTTGCGTGTTGACGACTCGGCTTACTCTATAACAAGGCTTGTGCCACACATCGAGATTCAACGACCGCGCGCGAAAATCTTTCTAAATGCCGCGATTTTCCGGCGACGCTTCCGCCGCCGCCGCGCAACGCCCCGCAATCCGGCGGGCGCAAACTCACGATATGGGTTGCGGCATAAACGAAAAGGTGAGCCGCGCAAGTCGCCTCCGGGCAGGCAAATTCTGCGGCGCGTCCTTGTGGTTTCATCCGGCTCATAATAATCTGTGGGCTCCACACGAAATACTTTCAATATGAGAAGGAGATTTCTATGTCAGAACAGATCAATTCAGGACAGGTTGAGGAGCAGAAGACGCCGGAAGCCTCTGGTCTGCTGTTATCGGTTGAGCCGTTGGAGCCGCGCAGCTTGAAGTTGAGCGCGGGCGACGACAGCAGCGACACCAGCGATTCGTCGAGCGACGGAGGCTCGGATACGAGCGACGATTCTTCGGATTCGGACAGTTCAGACTCGTCTGACACGGATTTGACCGATAGCATCGGCGACGGTTCGGACACGGGCGACAGTTCGGACGACTCTTCGGACGACTCTTCCGATTCGGACGGCTCGGACGATTCCGGCGCGACCGTGATCACGATTGACAGCAAAGAAGCTTAACTGTTTGATGGCCGCTTTATGAACGGTGAGGTCGCAGCCGGCAGCTTAAGCCGACTTTTGGAGCCACACACAGCGGAGGAGTTCCTCGCCTCCTCCTGGGGTCAGACGTACAGGCATATTCGTGGGCGGCGCGGGAAATTCGCGTCGTTGCTGCCGTGGGAGCGTCTCAACGACATCCTCCGGCAGCATCGCCTCGACTTCCCACGCCTGCGCCTGATGCGCGACGGCAAGAGCATCCCCGTCAACTCATACCTGCGCCACGCTTCGGGCGCGCGCGGCAAACAATCCATTCCGCGTCTTCAACCGGTCAAATTCACGGCGCAACTGCGCGCGGGCGCAACGCTCGTGCTCGATGCCGTGCACGAACTGCACGAGCCGCTCGAAGAGTTGGCCGCCGAACTCGAACTCTTCTTCCACGAGCGCATACAGATCAACTCATACGCCGGATGGCACACCTCGCGCGGCTTCGATCTACATTGGGACGACCACGACGTTTTTATCCTACAGGTCGCGGGGCGCAAGCGTTGGGGCATCTACGGCGAGACGCGCCCGCACCCGCTCGCGGGCGACACGGATAATCCCAAACCAAAGGGCGCAGCCCTGTGGGAAGCGACGCTCGAAGACGGCGACTTCCTCTACATCCCGCGCGGCTGGTGGCACGTCGCCGAACCGCTTGACGAGCCGACGCTCCATCTCACCGTCGGCATACACAAACGCACGGGCATTGATCTCCTGAACTGGCTCGCCGGGCGTCTGCGCGCAAGCGAACTTTTCCGCCGAGACCTCCCGCGCTTCGCTTCGACGGCAGAGCGAAGCGCGCACGTCGCACGCCTCGGCGAAGAATTGCGCGGCGCGTGGGCCGACGACCTGCTCGAACGATACTTTAGCGAACAGGACGCGCAGGCCGAGCCGCGCGCACAACTCAGCCTGCCTTGGAGCGCGACGGCGCAAACTCTCCCCGCAGACAAAGGCGCGCGCCTGCGCTTCTGCGCCCCGCGCAAGCTCGATTTGCGGGTCGCAGACGGCGTGGTCGAGTTCGGTTGTCTCAAAAAACGCTGGCGATTCGCGGCGGATGCGTTGCCCGTCCTCAGTCTGTTGTCGGACGCGCGCACGGCGTCCATCTCCGAATTGTGCGAAGCGGCGAAGGAGCGACTCGACGAACAAACCGTGCGCGCCTTTCTCTGCGAGTTGCTGCGGCACGGCCTCGTCGCCGTCGTCGCCGGTAAAGATTAGCCGTGCGGACATGATGAGCCGACCCTTCTTCTACTGTGCCGAGTTGTCGCGCGGGGCTGCCGAGAAAAGTTTCGGCACCGCTTCTATCGGCGACGTGTGGCTGCTCGTCGAATATCGAGAGGGTTGGGGCATGCACGCGATTCAAGACAGCACGCTCTCGCCGGAAGTCAAAACGCATCTCAATAAATTCTGCAAACTCGTTCCACGCGCGCGCGTCCTGTTCATCAAACAGGAACGGCTGCGCCATGATGCGCTCTCCTGTTTCGTCGTGCGCTCGCGCGAACGCGCGCCCGCAATCGTGAAGTTCACTTTGTCCGGCCACGAAGATTTGTTGAAAATCGATCTGGCCGCGGTCGTCGCGGGCGATTCAGACGCAGGCGGCGAACGCACAGACGCTCCGCTCTATCTCGTCTGCACGCACGGCAAGCGCGACAAGTGCTGCGCCAAGTTCGGCTACGCGCTCTATAAATCTTTGCGCGCCGGAGAGGCGGCCGCGCGCGAGTACGTCTGGCAATCCTCGCACGTCGGCGGCGACAGGTTCGCGGCCAACCTCATCTGCTTTCCGCACGGACTCTTCTACGCGCACGTGACGCCGGACGCCGGACGCGAGATCGTCGCGGAGTATAGCGACGGGCGGCGACTCGTGCTCGCGGGCTATCGCGGGCGCACCTGTTATTCGTATCCGGTGCAGGCCGCGGAGTTCTTCATCCGACGTGAGACAGGCATCGCTGCCGTCGGCGAACTACGCTACCGCCGCCACGAACGCACCGGCGAAAAAAGCTGGCTCGTTAAATTCTCGGAGGCGGGCGCGGGCAAAATTCACGAAGCGCACATCACCGCACGCACCTCCGAGTTTCACAACTACATCACCTGCAACTCGACCGGCGAGCAACGAGTAGTTCAATACGCCCTCGAAAGCTATCGCGCGCTTGCCGACGAACAACCGCCGCCACCTCCTCCTCCTGCGCCCGTCGAATGACGGCTGCGGGCGCGCTTGCAGGCGCAAATCAGAACATTTTAGCGAATCGCAAATGGATGAGATTCTCTACGCCCCCTCTGCGACTTCTCTGCGACTTCTCTGCGTCCGCTGCGTCTCTGCGGCGGTGAGTCCCTTTCTTCTATCTCACCCTACTTTTCAGCCAGCGGG